>DATFET010000002.1:0-13002 GCA_035250835.1 Anaerolineales bacterium | reverse complement strand
GTTTGCTGAGCTGCTCATGGGCAGCGTCCACGTCCCCGGCCGGAAGTTCTTCGACGCCAATTTCTAAGACAAATGTTGCAGGTTTAAGGTTCAAGGTTGAAGGTGTTGAACTTTCAACTTTCAACTTGGAACTTTCAACCTTCAACAATGGGTATTCAAGTTCCTTCCGCTGCTCCTCATAGCTCTCCGCTACTCTACGCGCCAGCTCGCGCATGCGGCGGAAGAAAGCCTGACGTTCGGCAACGCTGATTGCGCCGCGGGCATCGAGGATGTTGAAGGTGTGCGAGGATTTGAGAACGTAATCATGCGCGGGGACGAGCAGACCCTGCTCGAGACAGGCATCGGCTTCGGCGGAGAAAAGATCGTACATCTGGCGGGCGCGCTCGATGTCGGCGACCTCATAATAATATTTGGAGTGCTCAAACTCTTCGCGGCGGATGATCTCGCCGTAGGTCACGCCGGCGCCCCACTCCTCATCCCAGATGGCTTTGGCATTATTGAGCGCGATCAGGATGCGTTCCAGCCCGTAGGTGATCTCGACCGAGACCGGGTTGAGTGTGACGCCGCCCATCTGCTGGAAGTAAGTGAACTGCGTGATCTCCTGCCCATCGAGCCAGACCTCCCAGCCCAAACCCCAGGCCGCGATGGCAGGCTGTTCCCAGTTGTCCTCCACAAAACGGATGTCGTGCTGGCGCGGGTCGATGCCAAGCGCCTTGAGCGACTCGAGATAAAGTTCCTGCGGGTTGCCGGGATCGGGCTTGAGGATCACTTGAAACTGGGTGTGCTTTTGAAAGCGGTTGGGGTTCTCGCCATAACGCCCATCATCCGGACGGACAGACGGTTCAACGTACGCCACATTCCACGGTTCGGGTCCGAGCACGCGCAAAAAGGTGGCAGGGTTCATCGTCCCCGCACCGACCTGGGTGTAGTAAGGCTGGGTAATGAGGCATCCTTGAGATGCCCAGAAATCTTGTAGTTTGAGGATGATGGATTGAAAAGATGATTTCGGCATTCGATATTTGCAATTCGTTATTTCGAAGTTGGTTGAGTAGCCACGAAGTGGCGTATCGAAACCAAGCGAGGGGATTATAACTGATAGAGGGGTAGTAAATCGCGGACGGTGGATGGTCTGTAGTCCCTGGTCTACGATCCGAATTATGCCTCAATGGAAATTTGATGGCAGTTTTGCAGAACTATAGTGAGCTTGCGCACCGAAATCCGATCGCGCTTTCCGATAAGTTCGGCCCGATCCACCTTCGATAAAAGACCCGTTGATCATCCGCGCCTTCGCTCCACGCCCCGCCGCGTATTACGCGATCACCACCACTTGCCGGGTCTTCCCGACCATCCGCTGCATCGTAAGGGTATAGCTTATTTAAACTGCTCACCCATTCAAAGACATTTCCTGCCATATCATACAGACCATATGGACTCTTCCCGCTTTCATAACTCCCCACTTTAGATGTTTCACCTGTGCAATAAACAGCATTGTCAGTGTCGCCATCATAGTTGGCTTTATCACAACTTATCCCTTCACCCCAGGGGTACGACCGTCCATCCGTGCCGCGTGCGGCTTTTTCCCATTCGGCTTCCGTGGGCAGACGCGCTCCGCGCCATTCGCAGTATCTCTTCGCCATGTTCCAATGCACATAGATAACAGGATAATTGACAAATTCTTCATTGCCGTAATAAATGGGACGAAAATCCGATTTGGCAAAGTGCGGAGGCTCACACGCACCAGCCGAAACACAACCCGCGTAACGGTCGTTCGTGACCTCGTACTGATCGATATAGAACGCGTTGACGTAGACAATATGCTCGTTATTACGAATATCGCTGTCAGTATCGCTGCCCATCCTGAATTCACCTGCAGACACAAGGCGCATGCTGTTACCTTTATCGTCGACAATTTCGGTGGGAAGGGCAGAAAGAGTGGCAACAGGCTGGGGGGTTATATCAGCCGTTGTGGTCAATTGAGGTTCTTCGCATGAGGTAATACTGAAAACGATTGGAAGAATGATGATGATCCTAAAGCAGATCATTGTAAGGTTTCATCTGGTGTGGGATGTCTGTTAAATTGCAGTGTGAAGATGTAAATGAACTCCCGTCGATTATGTACTGGCTTTCAGAGCAATTTTTCCAATTCAGGGATCCAGGGCGGCAAATCATTTTGGATGGTGTCCCACATCAATTTTTCATCAACTTGAAAGTAAACATGCACAATACGATTTCGCCAACCTCTAGGTGACACGGATCAGTTCCCCCATTACACGTTCTCGTAAATAAGGCTTCAAACTACTGGGAGTCCCTAAGTCAACAGAACAGCCCAGTAATTTTTCAAGGTAATCCTGCAAGGCAAATAAACCAAAATAGCCAACAGGCCGGTTGAACTCTACCAGTAAATCTACATCACTTGTTGCAGTGGCTTCATTTCTTGCCACTGAGCCAAATAGCAACAGGGTTTTGACACCGAACTGTTTTGCCATTTCGGCGTTTTTTTGCTGCAAAATTTGGATAACAACTTCCTGTTTCATAATACTATTATAACGCTCAACAGCTTATTGAAATCAGCCCGACTCAACCGATTTTTTCAGGGCGTGGAGCAGCTTTTTATAGCCGCCCGCTTCGAACAGGTCCACGCGATGAAGGTGGCGCAGGGAGGCGGGCATTTCGCACCGTTCCAGGCGGACAGGAATGATGAAGATCCGTCTATCGTCGAGCTGTTTAGCCTTTTCGAGAGCGATCTTCAATTCCTCGTGTCGATAACCCGGCTGCTTGTTGAATGCCCTCGTCAGGCAAACGAGCACCCGCTCGCTGTCCAGGATCGCCCGGCGGATCTCATGCTGCCAGTCCTGCCCGGGCTGCAGGTTTTGCGCGTCCAGCCAGGCATGGATCCCATCTTTGACGATTCGCTGATGAAGTTTACGGACCGCCTCCTTATCGCTGTGTGCATAAATGAGGAAGATGTTCGCCTGCCGTGTTGACCGTTTCATTCATTGTCCGGATGCTGAGCCTGGTTCGGAGAGGATCAGCCTGATCATTTGAAGGGTGGGGAGAAAAACAGGAGGTCCATTTTAGTAGAACAAATGTTCCAGGTCAAGTAGTGAGATGTAACCCGCTTTTCCTATCTCCACTATACAAATTCATGCCCTCCAGCGATAATTTACAGATTTGATAGGCCTAGTACCAGAGTACCAGCCTATACTATACTTAACTGTTACAGGAGGATCCATGATCGACCCAACACAACTCCCCATTCTTCTAAAAGCCATCGATTTCGTCTTCGAGGAAGGACGCAAGATTCTCGAAGAACGCCGAGAGCGGAGAAGGATGCAGGATCAACTCTCAATGCGTGAAGAGAAGGAAGTTTCGCAGGAAATAACTCTTCAGCCTGAAAAGGCAGCCGAGGTCAAGCAGGATCTGATCACCACAAAAGTGGATGAGCTTTTGTGGCAGCACCATGAACAGGAAGTCCAGCACCTCGTCAGGCTGTGGGAAACGTATTCCCGCAACTATTACCTTGCCAGGGAACAATATGCAAAATGGGGAGACGCCCTCGTCCCCCCGATTATTGTCAATAATTTGAGGGATGCAGAAAATTCGATGGTCGAGACCCTGAAACGGCTCGAAGAAGTGCTTTCCAAAGTTTACAAAAAAGACCTGCCTCCCATCCAATAAAAGATAAGGTGCATTATGGACAAGGAAGAAGTTATTCATCTGGAGAGGATGATCGATCTGCACAAGAAAAATCTCTACGCGCTGGAGGAAATGCTGGCGAAATACGGCGCGGACCAACCCCTGCACCTGATCAATAGCGCCACCATGGAACGGGATGCGATCGTCCGCTATACCAAACAGATCGAGGGCCTCACCTCCAGCAGCAGGGAACGGGAGAAAACAAGCGTACTGGCAAACCTGCCGCGGCGGCCTTATTTCGTCGGACGGGAGGAGGAATTAAGATCCATCTTCGAGTCCCTCCAGCCCAACAGCAGGACGTTCATCATTGGTATCGAGGGGATCGGGGGCGTGGGTAAGTCGGCGCTTGCCATCGAAGTCAGCCATCGCTGCGTCGAGGAGGAACTCTTCGAATCGGCCATCTGGATCTCGTCGAAGGAATCCATACTGACACTTCACGGCATCGAACCGATCATCCCGGAAGCCAAATCCCTTTCAGATATCCTGATCACGATCGGGACAAGCCTGGGGAATCCCACGATCGGCAACCTATCCATCCAGGACCAGATCAAGAGGGCTTACAACCTGCTTGCCCGAAGCACCACCCTGCTCGTTTTGGATAACTTCGAATCCCTTTCGAGGAACGAACAACACGACATCCTTGATTTTTTGCGCCGGTCACCGATCACGCTGAAAGTCATCGTTACGTCGCGGGAAAGGGTGACTGAGGGACAGATCATACGGCTTCAGGGTCTGTCCTTCGACGAAAGCAACGCCCTGCTGGAATGGGATGCCCAGCAAAAGAACATCCAGCTCACCCGCAACCAGAACAAGTATCTGGTCGATCTGACCGGCGGACTTCCCCTGGCACTCCTGTGGGTGCAGGGACAGATCGCAGTCCTGGGCTATTCGGTCACGCAGGTCCTGGACAAATTAAGCCTGGATGCCGACATCCCCATCCTTCAATACTGCTTCAATCACAGCTGGAATTTACTGCGTCATAGCAACGAGAAAAAACTGCTGTTCATCCTGGCGTTACACCCTGAAGCGGTTTCCAGGGATGCGCTGAAGGAAATTGCCGGTATCGACGATGAAGACATCTTCGAAAGCGCGGTCAGCGACCTTTTGCAACTGACGCTCATCGAACATGAGCCGGGCAGGGATTATTTCAGCATCCTTCCCTTAACACGCCGATATATCCGCTCCCAATTTAGCGGTGACCGGACATTCATCCGTCAGGCGGAGTTGAAAACCGCCCAGTATTACATGAAACTCTTGTCGCAAAAAAGCAGCTTTAAGGAATGGCGGGGCTACGATGAGCTGCTTCTGGATCGTAATAACATTCTGGGTGTGGCGCAATGGTGCTACAAATTCATACATAAAAAACCGACCCTCTCCAAATCATTGGCAAGAAACACCAGGAATATTGCTGAAATCCTGGTCCAGATCGGAATTCACTTTGGAAGTGTGTTGTGGCAGCGTGCATACTGGTACGATCGTCTGACTCTGGCGCATGCTGCGATCAGCGCAGCAAAATTACTGTCAGACTGGAAATCTGTAAGCACGTTCGCGAGGAATATCTCCTGGATCTATTTTTATCAGGGAGACTACCTGAGAGCATTGCATTGGGCTGAAGAGGCGCTATCCGCTACGACGTTGACCGAGGATCAATTGCTGATTGCTGCTGCCAAACGCTCCCTGGGAACGGTTGAGCTGCGTCTGGGTAACCTCGACCGCTCTGAAAAACTGCTGAATGAAGTGCTTCAGACCAGCGAGGAATTCCCGAGCGATGATTACGGCATCTACAGCAAGGGATTTGCAGAATATGGCCTGGGCGATCTCGAATATGAACGCGGGAACATCCGCAAAGCCATGGAGTGGTATCAAAAGGCTTTGAATACATGGCGTGATCCGACCCGCAAGGATCCTGTGCGGCATATCAGCTATGCATTGAATGGCCTGGGCTTTGTTGCCCTGATAGAAAAACGGTTTGAAGATGCAAGGCAGTATTTCACAGAAGGCATCAAATCTGCAGAGGAGTTCGGCAGAGTGGATGAGCTCGCGCGTGGGCAGCTAGGTTTGGCCTCCGTTTACCTCGAAACAGGCACAGACCTGAATGCTGCATTGACTCTCATCGACGACTCCAATGAGGGCTTTCAACAACAGGGCATGCAGTACGAAATTAAAAACAGTCAGGCACTTCGCGAAAAGATCCTGAACGCTCGAGGCGCGGCGACTCTTCCCAGCGACAAAAATGGATAACGAACTCAAGATTTTCCTGCAATCATTCAAGGAGCTGGAGAATCTGTTTCAGGCCTTGCCGATCACTGAGGCACAGTTCCAAAGGTTGAAAGGGCTGCTCTCAGGTATCCTCAAGAATGCCAAAGACCTGGCCCTTTACGACTCGATCACCCATGCTCTGAATGCGCGGGCAGGGAAATGGCTGGTTCCCAAGGAACAAATCAAAGGGATGGCCAAGATCGATATCTACGACCTGCGTCAGGCAAACAAGGTGTACGGAGCCCTGGTTGTCGATACCGAATTACACAAACTGGCTTACCAGTTCATGTCCGTCTTCACCCTGGACAAGGGAGATTTTGTCCGCAGAGCTCCGGGCAGTGATGAGTTCAGCATATTCTCCACGTCGAAAACGCCGCGCGAAATGAAACGGTTACTGGCCCGGCTGTACGCCAGCCAGGAAATGGACTCTCTCCTTACCTGGGATTTTGGGACAGGCCTTACAGAAACTGAGACTGAATATGAGCTTCAAAAACAGCGCAAAACTTTCCGACCCATTGTAGTCAGGCAGACGATTTTGGAAAGCCATTCGGAAATCCCCAGGCGCATTGAAGACAATAATACCTATCAAAGCTGGAACGAGTTTAACATGCCTTATGATGGGCTTGTAGATACAATCTGTTCGTTAAAACTTCCGGCGACGGTGGAACAGCAGGCAAAGGCCCAGGTCGATATCACCAGGAATATCGTAGAAAATATCGTGACCCGTGAACCACTGACAGGCACACTCAATGGACTGGGAGCCAGGTGGTACCTGGACGAAAACAATATCCAGGGTGTGGCCCTGACAGACATGCTGAACATGCACGAAGGCAACGCCCGCTTCGGCACTGCTGCAATCGACCAGGATCTTAAACGATTTTCACAGGTGCTGATTAAGATCTTTCCGAAAAATGAAGGTTATTTAGTATTTCGATCTGAACGGGCAGGCGATGAATTCAAGATCGTCTCGACCAAGGACAGTATCCTCGAACTGGAAAACAGGATTTGCAGGACATGGAAAAATGATTTGAACCATGGGCTCCTCACGTGGAATTATGGTGTGGGAAAAAATGACGGTGAAGCGCATGTTGACTTGTACAGGAACCGAGTCAAGGAAACAGAACTTATGGAAAATTCACTCTCGAATGGAAAATCAACCTTTATCATCGTCAGGCCGGAAAGCGATGATTATTCCAGCCTGTTCAATCTCTCCGAGGATACAGCCCGTATTGCCGATGGAACACCGATCATTGATTTGCACGTGACTGTCCAGGCGATCCGAAACGTCGATAATTTTGAATTGCTCCGACAACGCCTGGAGGAATATTCCCAGAAATTACGGCCTTTCGATATCAAGCTCAACAACATTGTCCGGATGAACATAAATAATCAGCCGGGCAGGTTGTGGCTGCTGGCAGAACGAAGTCCAGCACTGGAAGCCCTGTATAACGATCTCGGTGAGATTGCTCGTGAAATGGGATATGAGAGTTATCCTTATCAATCTCAGAACTGGCTGCCGCACATGAAACTCATCAATCTGCCGGAAAACAAGTCAACCAAGATCAAGGACCCGACATTTGGCGCCATCAAGGGGATTACCTTCACAGTCAGGCGGTTCGAATGGACCGTTCAGACGGCGGCCGAGCGCTGGGATCTACTGGAACAGTTCTCGCTTCTGGGGTAGTCCCACTTGAAAATTCTATTTGAGTGTATACTTACACGCAATCAAGTCGCATCCCTGTCTTTTGTAACAGTGGGTGAGTACAAAATCAAAGTGTAGAACGAATGGCTACTATTCTTATTGTTGACCCTAATCCAGACGACCGCCGTCCTTACATAACACTGCTGGGTAATTTCGGCTATCGCCTGCTCGAGGCAAACGATGGCATCCAGGCGCTGGACCTGGCACGGACTGAGCTTCCCGACCTGATCGTGACAGACATTCTTATGCCACACATGGACGGTTTTACGCTGGTGCGCCGTCTGCGGGCTGAGCCGCTCCTGATGGGTGTGCCGGTCATCTTCCAGACTTCGAGTTACGATGTGACGGAAATACATAAACTGGCACGAGCCAGCGGGATACAGCACATATTGAGAAAGCCCGCCGAACCTCAGGAGATCCTACGGGCGATTAACGCGTCTCTTAAGAAGCCTGTTACACATACCCGCCTGCCTCAGACCGGACAGCTTCAGCGTGAACACCTGCAGCTGCTGGCTGACAAGCTCTACCAGAAGGTCTCAGAGCTTGAAAAAGCCAATGACCACCTGCGCAACATCTCCCTGACCGATGCGCTGACGGGCTTGAATAATCGCCGCGGCTTTATGATCCTGGCGACCGGGCTGTTAAAGTTTGCACGGCGAATGGGTTATTCCATATGCCTGCTCTATATAGACCTGGACAGCTTGAAATATATCAACGACACGTTCGGTCATGCAGGCGGAGATGCTGCCATCACTCAATTTTCCCGAATATTGATCGAAACATTTCGCGACTCGGACGTGATCGGGCGCCTGGGCGGTGATGAGTTCGTAGTCCAGATCATCGATGCCACCGAAAGCGACCTTTCCAGCATGGAGGCGCGGCTGCGCAGCAATGTGGATGATTATAATCTTCAGGCTGATCCCCGGCAGGCTCTGGCTTTCAGCCTGGGGACGATCTGGGCAGATTCAAAATCCAGCATCAGCATGGAGGAGCTGCTCTCCCAGGCCGATAAAGCGATGTATGCCCACAAACTGCGCAGAAAGCGCCCCGTATGACCCAAATGTTTCATTCCTGATTAAGTCGATCTGCCAGCAGTTGTACTGCTGGCAGTCCTTATTAACTCAGTTCGATCCTCAAACCTCTTTAGTTGACTCCGTCCTCCCGAACTACAACTTTTGTCCGTCTCAGCCCCAATAGCGGATCGGCTCCTCGCAAGGCATTGAGTCCATGCAGGACAATGCCAATCTGCGAAAGACCGAACCAAAACAGAAAGACCGTCAACGCGATGGATGCCTGATCGATCCACGTGGGCGCGCTTTCGGCGATGTCGGCAGCCTGTTCACGCCAGAGCGTCACTTTTTTCTGATATTCCTGGATGGCGGTTAGAAAGGACTGTAAGCTTTCGCGCGTCTGGGTCAGATCGCCCCCCAACAGGTAGGAAGTATCGCTTACGAACAGGGAGGCCTGCTGGGCCATCGCTTCCACATTAGCGATTTCCGTGTCGAGGGAGCGGGTAGAGGCGATCAGATCGGTTAAAACCTTGTCGGGGACGATCACCTCTACTCCCGGAATAAAGCTCCTGATCCCCGCGAGGATCGATTGAAGGTTCTCCAGAGTTCCCCGAGCCGATTCGATGCGTGCGCGTGTTGTCTTCAGTTCGGGGAGCAGCCGGTCGTCCAGTGTGCTCTGGATGCCTTCGAACAGACTCTCGGCACTGTCTGTTTGTTGAGCCAGCTTTTCGAGGGCAGCCTGTGAGGCATCCACGATCCGCAGTGCACGCGTCAGTTCCTGCTTGGAGCTTTGCAGGGTGGCCTGTGCCAGTGCCAGTTCCCTGTCAATATCGCTTAATCGGGCGGTCATTTTCTGCGTCACAGGTTCGTTATAGATCCAGACTGCAAAAATGCCCGCAACACTCAAGATGAGAAATATACTTCCCAAAACGATCAGTATCCATGAAAAAATCTTGCGGGCCATAATATCTCCTTGTTCAGAAGTCCGCGTGCTGGTATGGGAAATCATATCACCCAAATCCATTAAACAAATGAATCAAAAAATGAAACCAAGCGGGCTATAATCAACTCAATCGGACTACCAATTGTTTTAACGAGGAGTACCCATGCTTGTCATCATCAGCGATCTTCATCTGGGAGATGGTACAACTGCGGATTCCATTGCAACGAATGCTTTCCGACTGTTTTCCAATCGCTTACGCGAGACAGCCTACTATGCTTCCTACCGCAGTGATGGGACATATCGCCCCATTGAAAGCCTGGATCTGGTCCTCCTGGGTGATATTCTTGACCCGCTTCACTCGACACTGTGGCTCGATGCCGCTCCCGCGGATGTGACGTACATCCGTCCGTGGAGTAATTTCAACAATCCGCTCTTTGCTGCCAAACTCGCTCAGACCACCCAGGCGATCATCGCTGAAAACAGGAAGTCGCTCGAGATCCTGCGCCGCTGCGCCGCGGGTGAGACGATCCTCCTGCCCCCTGCCAATCAACTCGGTCAACCTGACACCGATTCGAAACAACGGATTTCCGTCCCAGTGCGAATTCATTATATGATCGGGAACCATGACTGGTATTACCACATCCAGGGAAGTGCCTTCGACGAAATTCGCAAAACTATCATTGACTCGCTGGGATTGAGTAATCCTCTCGAAAGCGTATTCCCCTACGATTTAAGTGAATATCCACAATTGCATGAAGTGATGGAGAAACATAAAGTCTATGCCCGGCACGGCGACTGTTATGACAAGTTCAACTATAACTCCGAAATGGGACGCAACCACGCCGCGCTCGGAGATATGTTCACAATGGACATATGCAACCGCTATCCGGTCGAGGTTCAAAAGCGTTACGGTGACGAGCTGCCCGCGGGGATCATCGACAGCCTGCGCAGGATCACAAACGTTCGCCCGGCGCTGGCAGCCCCTCTTTGGATCAGCGGGCAGATCAGACGTCATGCAGGGACCGCCGGGCTCGAGATGCAATTGAAGAAAGTCTGGGATGACCTGTGCGACGAATTTCTCGAGCTGGAGGTCGTGCGCCAGGAGGATAAAGCCTTCTCATTCGACACGGTGGATATGCTGCAGCTCGCCCTCAAAATCACGAGGCGCACATCGTTCGAGACCGTGAACGATATCGTCCTGTGGATCCGCAACAGGTTTTGGGACAATGACCGCTCCTTTGCAGAACACGCGCTTACCGAAGCGGCATTTCTCGACTGCACTGCAAACTACATCGTGTACGGGCATACGCACCATCACGAAATTGCCCCTCTCGATTCAAGCGGCGACCCGCCAGCCGCGCGTGATCAGTTGTACTTCAATTCCGGCACTTGGCATTCCTATTTTGACCTTGCCATCAAAGATCCCACCCAGCAAAAATTCATCCCGTATGAAACGCTTACCTATCTGACTTTCTACAAGGATGACGAGCGCGGCGGTCAGCACTTCGAAACCTGGTCCGGTGCTTATGCATAGGCAGGGAGAGTATCGGACATTACAACTCCTCCCCGGCCGGGTAGATTCCCCTCATTCATTGACTCACACATGTGGTTTTTATATAATGCTGTACATCCACAGTCATCCATGCATACGCGGGGAAAGATTCTGTAAGCTTACAATAAAAGATTGGAGGTGTAGCAGGTCAATTTAAGTATGCACTGTGTTGTCCCATCAATCAAACATTTGCTAAAAGGAGAAGAACATCATGCGTAAGTTGTTTCCTGTCTTAAGCCTGGTCATCGCCGCCAGCATCGTCCTTGCAGCCTGCGGCACCCCGGTCGCCGCAACGCCGGTCACAGTGGAAGTCACCCGCGTAGTGACCGTTGAAGTGCCTGCAAGCGATAGTGAAACGCCGAGCGATGAAACGCCAGCCGTTGAGCCAACCGCTGCCGCGCCCGCCCCGGTTCCCGTCGCCGGTGGAGAACGACTTCAGGATATCCTGGACCGCGGCCAGTTCGTCTGCGGTGTGCATGGAACCTTCCAGGGCTTTGGGTTTGTCGATTCAGCCGGCGCATGGAGCGGCTTCGATGTGGACTTCTGCCGCGCCTGGGCTGCCGCCCTCTTTGACGACCCCAATGCCGTTGAATTCCGCAGCCTGAGCGCACAGGAACGTTTCACCGCCCTGCAGTCCGGTGAAGTGGATGTGCTCGCCCGCAACAGCACCTGGACCTATACGCGGGACGCCGAACTCGGTCTGACCTTTGGCCCGGTCAACTTCTATGACGGCCAGGCCATCATGGCGCGCACGGATATCGTCAGCGATCCAGCCGCCGGGCTCGACGCGCTTGCGGGCGCGAACATCTGCGTACAGAGCGGCACCACCACTGAGCTCAACCTTGCCGATCAGTTCCGTGCTGCAGGTGTGGAATACACACCGGTCGTGTTCGAGGACCAGAACGTCGCCTTCCAGGCCTATGACGAAGGCCGCTGTGACGCGATCACCTCAGACCGATCACAGCTTGCCACTCAGGGACAGGCTGTCCTCCAGAACTTCGCCGATCACATCATCCTGGACGTGGTCATGTCGAAGGAGCCGCTGGCTCCTGCCGTTGCACAGGGCGATGAGAAATGGAGCGATGTCGTCCACTGGGTGGTGTATGGCCTGATCCAGGCGGAGGAACTGGGCATCACCTCCGCGAATGTGGATGAATTCCTGACCAGTGAAGACCCGGTCGTTCGTCGCCTGCTGGGTGTGGAAGGAGAGCTGGGCTCCAAGCTTGGCTTGAGCAACGATTTCGTCTACCGCGCCATTAAGCATGTTGGCAATTACGGCGAGATCTTTGAGCGGAACCTGGGTCCGTTCGGACTCGAACGCGGCCAGAATGCCTTATGGACAGATGGCGGATTGATGTACGCCATACCCATGCGATAAATCAATATCCCAAGATTTGGAGTCCCGCGCTGCGGGACTCCAAATATATCTTCATGACCATTAAAACATTCTGGCGTGACATACGTTTTCTAAAAATACTGGCACAGCTGGTCTTTGTGATTCTGTTGGCTCTGACGGCTTTCTATTTTTATCGAAATGTCTCCACGAACCTGGCCAGGCAGGGATTAACGGTGGGCTATGGTTTCATGAGCAACCCGGCCAGTTTCGACATCGGCGAGACATATATTGCTTATGACGCCTCGAATACATACGGTCGTGCATTGGTGGTTGCGTTTGTCAACACACTGGTGGTCAGCGCACTCGGGATCATTCTTGCGACGATCGTGGGCATCCTGGTCGGTGTGGCGCGGCTGTCGTCCAACTGGCTGCTGAATAAGTTTGCCGCTGCATACGTGGGTGTGATCCGCAATACGCCGCTCCTCCTTCAGTTATTATTCTGGT
>DATFET010000552.1:0-6718 GCA_035250835.1 Anaerolineales bacterium | reverse complement strand
AGGGCTCATCCTGAACGGTGCGTAGCACAGGCGGAGGATAGCCCTCGCAATGACACGAGGCCACAATGATCCGCCTTTACAACACCCTCACTCGAAAAAAAGAAGAGTTTCAAACCCTCGAACCGAACACTGTCAAGATGTACGTCTGCGGTGTGACGGTTTATAACGACGCGCACATCGGTCATGCCATGTCTGCGCTGGTGTTCGATATCATCCGCCGCTATCTCGAGTATCGCGGCTACAACGTCACACACGTGATGAACTACACCGATGTGGACGACAAGATCATCAACCGCGCCAACCAGCTGGGCGAAGACCCGCTTCAATTATCCCAGCGCTATATCGAAGATTACAGCAACGATCTCAGGACCCTCAACATCCTGCCGGCCACGTCCTATCCGCAGGTCAGCAAGACGATGCCGCTCATCATCGAGTTCATCCAGGGCCTGATCCGAAAGGAAGCTGCCTACGCCGCGCCCAACGGAGACGTGTACTTCAGTGTGATCAGCGATGACGATTATGGCAAGCTCTCGGGCCGCAAGCTGGACGACATGCAGGCTGGCGCGCGCATCGAAGTAGGCGAGGCAAAGGACCACCCGATGGATTTCGCCCTGTGGAAAACCGCCAAGCCTGGCGAAATTTCATGGGACAGCCCATGGGGCAAGGGACGCCCTGGCTGGCACATTGAATGCTCGGCAATGAACCTTGCCGAGCTCGGCGAACAGATCGACATCCACGGCGGGGGCAACGACCTGATCTTCCCGCACCACGAGAACGAGATCGCCCAGACCGAATCCTACACGGGCAAACCGTTCGCCCGCTACTGGGTCCACAACGGGATGCTGCAGCTGGGCGGCGAGAAAATGTCAAAGTCGCTGGGCAACATGGTCAGCATCAAGGACTTTCTCAAACAGCGCGATGCAGACGTGATGCGGATGCTCGTCTTGATGGGATCCTATCGCGCGCCCCTGACGTTCAGCGAAGAGACACAGGATGCCGCGCAGAAATCGCTCGAGCGGCTCAAATCCGCCTTTCGGCCGGCCTCCGATTCGGCGAAGGGACTCTCGGCTGAGGCCGCCTCCGCGCTCGCGTCCCTGGCGGAGTCTATCCGACAATCCTTCACCGATGCCATGGACGATGACTTCAACACGCCGCTTGCCCTGGCCGCGTTGTATGAACTTGTCAAAGCCATCAACACCGCCCGCGACAACGGCGGGACGGATGCTCAGCTTGAACCCGCACAAAAGACTCTGCGCGAACTCACGGGTGTGTTTGGTTTGCGTCTTACCGAAAAGACAGGCTCAAGCGAGCAGGAAGCGCAGGTGAATGCATTGATTGCAGAACGGAATGAAGCGCGCAAGCAAAAACAGTGGGCGCGTTCGGATCAGATCCGTGACCAGCTTAAAGAGATGGGTGTCGCCATCGAAGACACGAAAGATGGCACGAAATGGAGATGGGGATAGTGTTGTAGTTTGTTAGTTGGTTAGTTCGATAGTTGGATAGTTGGATAGTTAAAACTTCCGAGAACATCTCCCGGAAGTTTTTTGTTTTTAGCCATCTCATACTTTCAATTTTCAATCGAGTGTCGGTGGTCGAGTAGCCCCGAATGCTCGTAAAAGGGTGTATCGAGACCATAAGTTCGCAGGAAACCTCTTTTTTCAGGTAACTTTTGGTCTCGATACGGCAGACGATCGCTGCCTACTCGGCCAACGAAAGATTTTGAGACAAACTGTCAGGTGGTTAATTTGTTTTTCAAATAGAAAAATTTACAACAGGCCGCCCGTCAGGATTTTTCTCACCTTTCCTGCTACATCGATCACTGCATCGCCAACCTTGCCCAGGTTCTGAGCGGCGGCGACCAGGCCGTCGATACTGACGTTGTACCATTTTGCGTTCGGCTTTTCCTTGACGGCCTCCTCCGCCAGCCTTTTCATATCATCGGCAACTTCTTCCGCCTTTTCCCTGGGGAGCTGCTGGGCCAGGGCAGCCACTGCTTCGTTGAGCTGTTTCAACTGCTCCTTGAGATCGTCCTGAGCATTCGATTTTTCGATGATGTTGAAGCTGTCCTTGATGGTCTCTGCCGCGACGACACTGCCATGGACGGTTGAGTTCTGTATGTTCTGATGTATCTCTGCCATTTTTTATCTCCTTCAGGGTAATCTCATACGAATTCAGCGTTGAAAAATCAACAGCCTTACAGTTATCTTCATAGCTTTAGTAGTTTAACTTCCGGGAGCAAATCTCCGGGATTATTTCCAACCTCGTACGCTGTTTGCGATTTTGATGTACTCTTTATGGGGTCTGTCGTTTATTGCTGGTGGAAGCAGGATTATCGGTCGCAGTTCCTTGGTAAATTTAGCTAATCCCCCATCGAGCTTGAGTTTCTGAAATTCATCTGTTTGATTGCGATTAAGAATTACTGAATAATCTTCCACAATTGTAATCAGCGCCTGATCATAAGCTCTATGATGTAGAGCACAAAGTGCTAAACCATTTCGTGTTTCATCTGTACTATTTTCATGGTTAACAGGGATGATATGTGCTGCTTCAACAGACTCAAATGAACCGCAGAAGGCGCAACGGTAACTATACACATTCAAAACTCGTTTTTGGAAACTCATTTCTCGGATTCTTTTGCTCAGTGATAGAAAAGTCTTTCCCCTTTCAAGGTCTCGAATCTTAATGTGAGCTTCACTAATTTTAGCGTCCTGGGTTATATCACTCAAAATAGTTGCAATCGCGTCGAAGAGACAATCAAGAAAATCGTCATTTAGCACTCTAGACTCGAAAAAGCCTTTCTCAAGAATATTTACTGGTCGTGAAATTGTCATTTTAAGAACCATCTTACGCCATCAAAGTCAATAAGCCCATTTCGTCTTAACGCTTGTTGAGCATTACGGACGTAATGCTTCCACTTTTTACCAAAATGAACACCATCAATAACTCGATCAATCGAGTCGTCACATAAATCAGGATGGATTTGTTGTATCATTGGATGTAGTTCCGCCGTAATGAGCGGACCACGATTTTCCAATAAATAGAGAACTGTATCGCAGAAAATCCCGTGAGTTGTTTTCCCTCTCGCTCTGGCTTTTAAGAGTTCGACTTTTACGATATTCATGCGTTGTTCAAACAAGTTACGCAACTGTGTATTGATTGATTTTTCGGCGCGTTGTCGTTGTGCTTTTAGATCATGAGTCACAACTGCCAAAGCCTTTAGAGTATCTAATGAAACCACATTACCTAGGTTTGCATATTTTGTTAAGTCACTTCTCACTTCTTGGACAGCAGCATGGTTACGTAACAATACCCCATATTCGCGATTGTTTATTAAACCGTTGTTTGTTAAGTTGCCGGAAGTGATAATAGCTGCCTTATTATCAGCTACGTATACTTTAGCATGTAAACTTGGTAAATAAGTAATCTTGGAGTTTGGTGCTACCTCTACAAGATTGGTCAACCTAAGAATGTCTATTGAACCAGAAAGTAAGCTATCTATTGCCAAATTAGTTACGAGATGAAGCTTGAGATATGGTTTTTCCGAAATTATTCCGGCTATTTTCTTAATTGGCTCCCCGCTTATGAAAGGCGATGTAATTAGCAAATCCTCCTGAGCTAACCTTATTAGATCATAAAAAGCTGTAGCCCATGGTGACACGAGTAGCTGCAATTTTTTGTCAGATATCTCGTCTACAATCATATTCAGAAAATTCTAACACAACGAACCGTTTTTTAGAATATTTGTTTTACTTCCCCGCTTCCGGCAGCACCAGCGGCACATCCAAAAAGGGATGCTGGACCACCTGCACCGGCAGGCAGTAAGCTTCCTGGATCAATTCGGGCTGTAGTACTTCCTTCGCATTCCCCATGGCTTTGATGTTCCCTGCGACCATCAGCGCGATACGGTCTGCGTAATGGGCGGCGAGATTGAGATCATGCAGCGCAATCAGCACCGCCAGGTTGTCCTTGTGCGCAAGCTCAGTGACCAGTTCCAGCAAATTCACCTGGTACTGCAAATCCAGGTGCGCGGTGGGCTCGTCGAGCAGGAGGATCGGCGTGGACTGGCACAACGCCCGCGCCAGCAGGACGCGCTGCTGCTCCCCGCCTGAGAGCTCGCCCACGCGTCGGTCTGAGAATGGCAGCGCGCTGACGCGCCCCAGCGACTGGCGCGTAATCTCCTCATCATTTTCGGAGGGCTGGCCCAGGAATCCAAGATAGGGTGTCCGCCCCAGCAGGACCGTTTCCCAGACGGTATAAGCAGGCGGCATGGAGACGGCCTGCGGCACGGTCGCGATAACCCTTGCGCGCTGCATGGGACTTAGCGACATAAAGTCATCGCCGTTCGTGCGGATGGATCCTGTATAGGGGATCACCCCGCTGACCGCGCGGATGAGCGTCGACTTGCCCGCGCCGTTCGGTCCGATCAGCGCCAGGACTTCGCCGCTCTGCACGTCGAGGGACACGTCATGCAGGATGCGGCGGCTGCCATAAGAGACGGAAACGTTTTGGATTTTCAGCATAACTTTCCTACTCGTTGGTCGAGTGCTGCGAAGCAGCGTACCGAGACCAACCGTTGATTCCAATTTTATATTCTCTTGATCAGCGTCTGGTCTCGATAGGTGGCGCTTCGTCTTCGGGTCTCCACAAACCCTCGACCCTCCGCTCTGCGCGCGCCACCGACCTACTCGACCAGCGGCACTCCTAAAAAATCAAATACCAATACAGGGCAATTTCATGCTGTGCTTCAGGAATATTCCTGTAGGCATACAGATCGAACCCGCTCAGGACAAATCCGCATTTTTCATACAGCCTGCATGCCGGGACGTTGTTATCCTGCGTCTCCAGCGTGACGCCGGGAAACCCTTGTTGCTTTGCCCATTGGATGGCACGGGTCAGCAGGGCGCAGCCAACTCCTTTACCTCTGAACTCCAGGTCTACTGTCAGTTCTTCGATGTAAGCAAACTTATTCCACCATGGAATAACCTTGATCTGTCCGACAGGTTTCCCATCCACATCGGCGAAGAAAATGATCTTTTGCGGGTTGGCGATGAACGTAGTGTAATCTTCAGGGTCGACGACGAGTATTTTTTCATAGGGCTCTACAGACACAATCGAATAGGATATTTTGTTTTCCTGGATATGAAGCCGGAGATGCGAATTCACTATCGAATTGCGGTTGAACTGGTCAACCTGATGGATGGTTTGGGCGTCCATTTGGCGGATGTGGATTTCCATGGCAATGATCATCCTTTGACGGCCATTGGAATGCCCGTCACCATATAGAGGACTCTTTCCGCTTCACGCGCCAGACGCTGGTTTGCCCAGCCCATCCCATCGCGGTATACCCGTCCCATCTGATAAGCAGGGACAAGTCCCAGCCCGACTTCGTTCGATACGATGATCCAATGCTGGTCCGATTCATGAATTGCAGAAATTAAGTCTTCGATTTCCTTTTTGACTGCCTGCATGAACGATACTTCCTCTGCCAGATCATCCCTGACAAACTGCATCAGCAGATTCGAGAGCAGCAATGTAATGCAATCGAGGATCACCACTTCCGATTGAATCTCCTCTACACAGGCAGCGATCCAAAAGGGAACTTCGAGTGTCTGCCAGGCAGCCGGTCGCTCAGACCTGTGTATTTCGATCCGCGCCGACATTTCTTCGTCCAGTGCCTGGGCGGTGGCAAGAAATGTGACCGACCTGTCAGATTCTTTGGCAAGTTGTTGGGCGTACGAGGATTTCCCGCTGCGCGCCCCGCCGAGGATCAGGGTGATTCGACCGGGTTTCAGTTCCATCAGGATAAACCCTCGATCACTTCCATCGAAGAAGGATAAGTCATACTATTCCATTCGCGAAAGTCAGCAGCACCACTGTTTCCACAATTTCAACGATCATGCCAAAGACATCCCCGCTTACGCCGCCAATGCGGGATTTTGCGAGCCATAGAACCAAAGCGGTCGCAGCCAATCCAGCGAATAGGGCGAGAACCCCGCGCACACCCAGCAGAATGCCGATCCCAACGGGGATGATCGCGCCCCAGGCAATAAACGCTCGCCGAAAACCTGCCTTAAAATCCGCCCCCATGCCGGAGAGTCTCGCTTGCGGCAGCCGCCCTGCCGGCAGGATGCAATACCGCGCCAGGCTCGCCGCCAGCAAAATACCGAAGCTCGAAGGCGCGGTGAGGGAGGCAAGGGCCGTGGCTTTGAGTAACAAGACTGAAATCAAACCGATCACACCGAACGTGCCCACATGCGGGTCTTTCATGATCTCGAGCCTGCGCTCAGCGGGCGCGCTGACCAACAATCCATCACAACAATCGGCGAGACCATCCAGGTGCAGCCCGCCTGTCAGCATGACCCAGACGACGAGAGTCAATACGCCAGCAGCCAGCGGAGGAAAAACAGGCGTGGATAATTTCCAGGCAAGCCATGTCAGGGCGCCGATGATCAAGCCTACGAATGGATACCACACGGAGGCGCGCCCGCTATCCCCTGCGCTCCAATCCTCGGGGAGCTTGAAGGGCAACGTTGTCAATAATCCGAAAGCGACGCGCAAGTTCCTCATCTTATTCCCTGTCGCTCACGCCTGCTTCATCGAATGTTGCCATTTCACACAAAATGCGGGTCGAGGCCTCGACCAGATGGAACGCCAGCGCCGCGCCCGTTCCCTCCCCAAGGCGCAGGCGCAGGTCGAGCAGTGGATTCAAGCCAAGCCA
>DATFET010000549.1:0-9279 GCA_035250835.1 Anaerolineales bacterium | reverse complement strand
AACCTGCTAAACACCACCACGAACAGCCCGGCGATGATACTCATGTTGAAACCGGAAATGGCGATAATGTGGGCAGTGCCGGTATTCTTGAACGCCTGTTCCAATTCGTCCGTCAGCCCGGTATCCACCCCGAGCAGGATGCCTGCCAGCAGAGAGGATTCCGGGTCAGGGAAGAGACGATAAATATTCTCGAGCGATTTTTCCTTAAAGGTATACAGCACTCTCGAGAACGGATTACCGCCTTTACCCGGCAGAACCGTCACATCTGCGCTGGACATGTAGGAATGGATGTGCCGCGCAGCCAGGTAATCGCGATAGGAAAAATCCTCGTTCTCAGGCGGCGTCCTGACCTTGCCGCGCAGACGAACGATGTCGCCATAGTGAAACTCCTGGTTATTGGAGGCGCGTACCAGCAGCAGGCCCTCGGCCGGCAGGTCTCCGTCGCCCGTGTCCACATTCGAGACTCGTAGGCGCAGGTTGGTGTAATTATCCCGGTAATCGGGCGGCTCGGTGACCGTGCCCGTGACCAGTAGATCGTAGTCGCGGTCGTTGTAGAAGGCGATGTGGAACGCGTCGAAATCCGGGACCGACATCTGAAAGCGCGCCGCGCCGAGGAAGAGGGCCAGCAGCAGGACAAAGGTGAACGGCGCCAGGAGAAAGGATAGGAACTGAGGACCGAAGGAAGGACGAAAAAAACGAACCAGAATTGCCAGAAGGAGGGATAGGACTGCCAGGATCACCCATATCCTGAGGTCCAAAGAAACAAGGCTTGCCAGTACAATCCCCGCCAGAAAGGCGATTGAAAACCACATCAAAGGAAGCCGCGTGGTCAACAGGTCCGCTATGCGACTGGATGAGGGAGTGTTTGCCGCCTGCATAAGTGTCGTTCATCATAGCATAGAATTGAATGGGTAGGATACAATTCCAATGTCATTGCGACCTTCGGGAAGCAATCTCGCTGTATATATAGGCATCATAAACACGAGGGGATTGCTTCGTCACTTCGCTCCTCGCAATGACATGCCGCTCTTATGTTCAACTCCAAACTCATTCTGGTCACCGGTGCAACGGGATATGTCGGCGGGCGGCTCGTACCGCGCCTGCTCGAAGCGGGCTACCAGGTCCGCTGCCTGGTGCGTGATCCCAACCGCCTGCAGGGACGTCCCTGGTTGAAACGCGTCGAAGTTGTCAGTGGGGATGCGCTTGCCTCAGGCACGCTCACCGAAGCGATGAAGGACGTTTCGACCGCCTATTACCTTATTCATGGTAAGCAGGGCGGACAAATCAACGCCAATCGCGATCTCGAAGTGGCGCGTAATTTTGCAGATGCCGCGGGAGAGGCTGGCGTCGAGCGCATCATTTACCTTGGCGAATTGGTTGACCCGACCTCGGATCTTTCCCCCTATCTGCGCGCCCGTCATGAAACCGGCTACATCCTTCGATATAGCTCCGTGCCGGTCACCGAATTCCGAGCGGGCATGATCGTTGGCTCCGGCTCAGCGTTATTTGAGATGGTCCGTTATCTGACCGAGCGTCAGCCGCTGCTGATCTGCCCGGCCTGGTTCTTCTCAGAGGCCCAGCCGATTGCCATCCGCGATGTGCTGTCGTTTTTGATCGATGCGCTCAAAACTCCGCAAAGCAGCGGGCGACTGATCGAAATCGGCGGACCGACCCGCCTCACCTACGCGGACATGCTGCTCGGTTATGCAAAGGAGCGCGGCTTCAAGCGCAGGCTCATCCGCACACCCATCTACGCGCCGCGTCTTTCCGCCTACTGGGTACATATGGTGACACCGATCCACTGGCGCGTCGTGCTGCCACTGATCGAGGGTTTGCGCGCCCGCCTCATCGTCCGCGATGGAACCGCCAGGAAATTATTCCCGCAGATCAAGCCCATCGATTTCCAAACGGCTGTGCATCTGGCGCTTGGCCGCATCCAAAGGGACAACGTGGAAACAAGCTGGTCGGACGCGCTGGTCACGGTGGCAGGCGACGTAAAGCCCTATCAGTTCGTGGTCGAAGAGGGCATGTATGTCGAAACACGCCAGATGCTTCTGGACCTTACGCCCGAGGATGTGTTCCGCTCTTATGCCGGCATTGGCGGCGAGCGTGGCTGGCTGTATATGGACTGGGCCTGGGGCATACGCGGCTGGCTGGATAAAGCCGTGGGCGGTGTGGGTCTGCGCCGCGGGCGGCGTCACCCGGATGAGATCCGTCCGGGTGAGTCGCTGGATTTTTGGCGGGTGGAGGAAGTGGAAACGAATCGTCTGCTGCGTCTGCGCGCCGAGATGAAATTGCCCGGCAAAGCCTGGCTTCAGTTCGAGTCGCAGCCACAGGACGACAAGACCCTCCTGACTGTCACCGCCTATTTCGCGCCGCATGGACTTTTCGGTTTTCTGTACTGGTATGCCATGTGGCCCTTCCATAAATTCATCTTCGATGGGCTGACCCGCCGCATTGCGTCGCGAGCGCGGGTACTGGCACATTAGTTTAGTTATGAAAAAAAAGAGAGAGGAAAGAAGGGTTTGAACTCGCCCCTGATCCTTGTCAGCGGATCAACGGGATACATCGCCAGCCGGTTGGTTCCCAGGTTGTTGGATGCAGAGTATCGTGTGCGCTGCCTGGCGCGCGACCCGCGTCGACTCAACGGGCGCGCCTGGTCCCGTTATGTGGAGGTGGTTCAGGCTGACGTGACGATTCCGTCAACCCTCCCCGCCGCGCTGGAGGGAGTTCAGACGGCGTATTATCTGATCCACAACATGACTCGTGGACATGGATATACCGAGCTGGAGCTGCAGAGCGCCCACGCGTTTGCCTCCGCTGCAGAGCAGGCAGGCGTAGAACATATCATTTACCTGGGCGGGCTGGCCGACCCCGAGCAGCACATTGCCCTGCACATGCGCTCGCGCATCGAGACGGGACATGTTCTGCGTCAGGGCAGCGTACCTGTGACGGAGTTTCGAGCCGGCGTGATCGCTGGCTCAGGCAGCATCTCGTTCGAGATGATCCGTTTTATAACCGAATTGTTCCCCCTGGTACCCGGCCCGCTCTGGCTGAAGAACAGGTCTCAGCCAATTGCTTTGCAGAATGTGATCGATTATCTCCTCGCCGCGCTGACCAATCCCAGCGGGCGCGACGGCGTCTTCGAGATCGGCGGACCGCACATCACCACCTATGGCGACCTGATGCTGCGTTATGCCCGTCTGCGCGGCCTCAAACGGAACATGCTGCTGATGCCCGGGCTCCCGGTGTGGTTCATGGCATTTGGCGTGGGGCTGATGACCCCGGTCCCGTATCCCATTGCGTATGCGCTGATCGGTGGCTTGTCTGCGGACAGCATCGTAAAACATCCGCAGGCATTAGATGTCTTCCCCGAAGTCAGACTCATCGACTTTGATTCGGCGACGAAAGACGCGCTCGAGAAGACACATCCCCTCCAGATCGAACGTGTCTGGGAAGATGGGAGACCAGGCGTAAAATCCATCAAACACGAGGGTTGTTTTATCGTTCACCGTGAGATGCAGGTCGAAGCGGAGCCCGGAAAGGTATCGGCTGCACTTAAACAACTCGTGAATCAACCCACTGCATTCACGGTGGTCAGGCAAACCGATAAGCAGCTTGTCCTCCAAATAAAAAACCAGGCTGCCGGGGAAAAATGGATCGAATGGCGCCTTTCGTGTCCTGCTGGAAATGTAATCTGCCTGTCTCAGACCGTTTTCTTCTGCCCGCGCGGGCTGTCTGGATTCCTGTATTGGGTTCTGCTCTATCCATTTCATCTGCTGAGCTTTCGCGGTATGCTCCGATCGATTGCGGCAAAGAGCAAAACATCATGAAGCGCAGACTTCTCATTTTTCTGATCATCATTTCAATGGCAGCTGCCATGCTTCTCATCGCGCTTTATGTTCCCAATTCCCTGCCTGTCCATTCCGATTTCAGCGCCATCTACAACACGACTCTTGCACTGATACATCGCGTCCCCATTTATGACCTCGAGCAGGTGGAGGCGCTGGCAGTACAGTTTGCAGGGATTCCTGAAGAGGATTTCTTTCTGGCGCGATTTCCGTATCCGCCCTGGTATGCGCTGAGCACATTCTATCTGGGGCTGATGCCCGCCAAAGCTGCCGGGACCTTATGGTTCGAGCTCAATCTCGTCATGTTATTCCTGTCCGTCTGGCTGCTCACGGAGGGATGGTCGGGTCGACTGAGATTGATCGCCTTCCCGCTTGCATTATTCTTCTTCCCGGTGTTAGGCGCTTTATCTGTGGGACAGTATGATTTCCCGGTCCTGCTCGGCACGTCGTTCTTGATTTACTCGATTCGTAAAGAAAATGTCGCGCTGACCGTCCTTGGCATGGTGCTGCTCACCTTCAAGCCGCATCTCGGCGCGCTGATCCTGCTCGCGGCGCTGGGATGGTTGATTGATAACGGCGGCAGCTATGGGCGGCGGGTGATGCGTCCGCTGGTCATTGCGGGAGTTGCTCTCTTTGTGGTGGGCTTTATCGCCGACCCCACATGGGTCATCAGTTATCCAAAAATGCTGCTGGGTTATCAAAACGAAGGCAATGTTTCTGCCTGTTCGGAGTGTGCGAGCCTGGCGGTCTGGATCTCGCGCTGGTTCTTCGATGGCTCATTAACCACTGCCGCCGGGATTGCCATTATTCTGTTCATTGTTTTCATCAGCGCCTTTATTTTTACTCGCTCGCTGTGGAAGCTGCATGATCTGCTATTGAACGTCGCATTGCTTGTCACCCTGCTCATCAGCCCGTATCTGTACAACTATGATTTCTTATTACTTCTTGTCCCCTTTGCGACTCTGATCCACAAAAGCAATCTCGTGGAAAAGATTGGCGTGCTCTTCTGTTATCTCCTCCCGACGTTTGCGCTGATCCTGTATGGACGCAGCGGCAATATATCCCTGATCGTGGTGACGATTGTTCTCCTGATTCTTCTCTTTGTGCGCGCCAAAAATTCTGTCATTGACTTTACTGCGCAGGCGGCATACAATACAAACAATTAAATAAGACCAGCAAGCGGCGAAGTCGGTGTGACTCCGACACTGTCGCGCAACTGTGAAATTGGTTGGATAGTTTTTTAGTTGAGTAGTTTAAGAGTTAACTACGAAACTATCGAACTACCAAACTAATGAAGTCAGGTCGCCCGCTCTGGTTGGTTCTGCCACACTCTCGCGGAAGGAGGTGGAGGACGGCCTCTTCGGATTGCCTCTCCAACCTCCCCGGCTCACGCTGGGGATTTTGATTCAAATATCCAGTGTCATTGCGAGGGCGAAGCCCGAAGCAATCCCATCATTCGAGGAGATTGTTTTCCGAAGGTCGCAATGACAGTAAGTAAGATGGAGAAACCTATGTTACGAAAATTTCTACTGCTTGTTTTACTCATCAGCTTGCTGACCGCCTGTGCGCCTCAAGCCACGCCAACCGCCGCTGCACTGACGTTCACGGATGGTCTTGGCCGGGAAGTGAAGCTCGACGGACCCGCGCAACGCGTCGTTTCCCTCGCGCCTTCGATCACCGAAGTGTTATTCGCCGTAGGCGCGGGTTCACAGATAGTCGGGCGCGATGAGCTTTCCGATTATCCAGCCGAAGCACAGAGCGTGGCAAGTATTGGCTCGACCTTCGATGTCTTGAACGTCGAAGCGATCCTGGCGCTTGAGCCGGACCTGGTCATCGCAGCGGAGATCAACACTCCAGAACAGGTAAAAGCACTGGAAGATGCTGGAATCACTGTGTATTACGCTAAAAATCCCACAACCTTTGATGGCTTGTACGAGCTCGTCAGCACAATGGGAACACTCACAGGTCATGAAGAGGAAGCAGGGACCCTCGCCGAATCGCTTGCCGCCCGCGTAAAAGCGGTGGAGGAAGCTACCGCCAATGTCGCAGAGAAGCCAACTGTTTTCTACGAAATCGACGGGACTGACCCAGCCAAGCCATGGACAACCGGCCCTGGCACATTCATGGATATGCTGATCAGCATGGCAGGCGGGGTCAATATTGGGGGTGTGTTGAGCGATCCATACGCGCAGATCAGCGCGGAAGAACTTATTCGGCAAAATCCCGACGTGATCATTCTGGGCGATACACCCTACGGTATTACAATTGAATCCGTCGGCGAGCGGGCAGGCTGGAGCGACCTGACCGCTGTACAGGAGGGCAGCATCTTCCCCTTCGATGACAATCTTGCCAGCCGCCCCGGTCCGCGCCTGGTGGACGGGCTGGAGGAATTGTTGAAGATCCTGCATCCTGAATTGGCGCCGACCCCGTAATTCGGAAAATAAGGAAACAAGTAACCTCTTCACACTCATGCGCCACTTTCCTTTCCTTACCTCGTTTATCTTTCTTATGCTTGCCCTGCTTCTTAGCCTGGCAATCGGGTCTGTATTTCTTTCGCCGGGCGAATTGTTGAATGCCGCGCTGGGACAAGGCTCACAACTTGCCGATTCAATTTTATGGAAGATTCGCCTGCCTCGCACCCTCTTGATCGCGCTGACGGGCATGGCGCTGGGCGGGAGCGGTGCAGCCTACCAGGGCCTGTTCCGCAATCCGCTGGCGGACCCGTTTTTAATCGGGATTGCTGCCGGAGCGGGCCTGGGCGCAGTGATCGCGATGACGATCGAGTGGCCTTATTCTTATTGGGGATTGCTCGCCATTCCATTCGCAGCATTTGTCGCGGCGCTGCTGACGGTGGCAATTGTCTATTTTCTCGGGCGCGTGGGTCACACGACGCCGATCACAAATCTGATCCTGGCGGGCGTGGCGGTTTCATCGTTTGCCACAGCCTTGATGTCATTTCTGATGCTGCAGTCCGATGGCGAGCTGCGGCGCGCCATGAGCTGGTTGATGGGCGGGTCGATCCAATTGGGCTGGACGTTCACACTGGCGATCCTGCCTTACCTTCTGATTGGCCTGGGTGTTTTGATCTTCAGCGGGCACGCGTTGAATCTGCTTCAATTCGGCGATGAGCAGGCGCAGCAGCTTGGGTTGGATGTCAGCCGCGTCAAGCGGATTATTTTGATCTCTGCTTCACTGGCGACTGCTGCTGCTGTGGCTTTTTCCGGGATCATTGGATTTATCGGACTGATCGTCCCGCATCTTTCGCGGCTTTGGTTTGGTCCCGATTACAGGCGTCTCGTCCCCTTGTCCGTTCTCGGCGGCGCGACGCTATTGTTGATCTCTGATGTCATTGCGCGGGTTGTGCTGGCACCCCAGGAATTGCCTGTGGGTATCGTTACCGCATTGGCGGGCGCGCCGTTCTTCCTGTGGGTGCTGCGCCGCTCGAAGAATCAAGGATTCTGGTGATGAGTACAAAGGTCAGGAAGGGACTGCTCATTGTCAACACCGGGGATGGCAAGGGAAAGTCCACTGCTGCATTTGGCATGCTCCTGCGTGCGTGGGGACGCGGCTTTCGCATCTGCGTGATCCAGTTCATCAAAGCGGAGACCGGTCAATGGGGCGAGATCAAAGCCGCCAGGAAACTTGGCATCGAATGGCTCACCACAGGCGATGGCTTTACCTGGACATCCAAAGATATGGATGAAACCATCGCACGCGCCCGCCATGGCTGGGAGATCGCAAAGGAAAAGATCACGAGCGGCAATTATGATCTGATCGTGCTGGATGAATTTACATACACGCTGGCTTTCAACTGGCTGGACACAAACGAAGTCCTGGATTGGCTGCGCTCGAACCGACCCTCCAATTTGCACCTTGTCATCACAGGCCGCTCCGCGCCCGAGGCGTTGATCGCGCAAGCCGATCTGGTCACAGAAATGCACCTGGTTAAGCATCCCTATGAGCAGGGAGTCCAGGCACAGGCAGGAGTTGAATTCTAATGTGGTCCGGTGGTCGAGTAGCGCTCTTCGCGTACACCTGCACCGAACGCAGGTACGGAGTCGAGACCATGCCCGAGGCAATCTCCACAAAATCAATCATGAGATTGCTTCGCCGTCGTTTCGTCTTCGTGCTGCGCACTCCGCAGGGCAGCGAACGCCCACTTCGTTCAACGCGAGCGGCTCGCAATGACGGGATAAAATTATGAACCTACCCACCATTCCTCCCCTCAACGAAGCCGCGATGCAGGCGGCGCGTAAACGACAGAACAGACTCACCAAACCCCAGGGAAGCCTGGGACGTTTGGAAGAACTTTCGATCCAACTGGCAGGCATAACCGGGAATCCGTTTCCGTCTGTGGGGCAAAAAGTTGTCATTGTCATGGCAGCCGATCACGGGGTGACGCGCGAAGGCGTGAGCGCCTACCCCGCGGAGGTCACGCCGCAAATGGTTAAGAACTTCCTGCGCGGCGGCGCGGCGATCAATGTATTGACCCGTCAGGCGAATGCCCGCGTCGTTGTTGTGGATATGGGCATCGCGGCCGAAATCCCTGATTTAAGCGGACAATTGATCCGGCGCAGAGTCGCAGCCGGGACGGCGAACCTGGCTCAAGGTCCCGCGATGACGCGTGAACAGGCAGAAGAATCCATCCAAAGCGGAATCGAAGTCACACTGGCGGAAATATCCAAAGGCGCTGACCTCCTTGCAACCGGCGATATGGGCATCGGCAACACCACATCTTCTGCCGCGATCGCCTGCGCATTGATGAAGCAATCTCCTGAGGGAATCGCCGGGCGCGGCACCGGCGTGGACGATGAAGGACTCGGACGGAAAATTTCTGTGATCGCGCGGGCATTGGCGTTGAACAAGCCAGACCCGCACGATGCACTCGACGTGCTGGCAAAGGTGGGCGGCTTCGAGATTGGCGGGCTGACAGGCGTCATGCTGGCGGCAGCCGCGAACCGCAAGCCTGTGGTCGTGGATGGGTTTATTTCCAGCGCGGCGGCGATGATCGCGGTCTCGCTACTACCTGCGGCGCGCGACTATATGATTGCGGCTCACTCGTCCCAGGAACGCGGCCATACATTGATGCTGGATTGGCTTGGCTTGAATCCGCTGCTCGACCTGAACCTGCGACTTGGGGAGGGGACAGGCGCGGCGCTGGCGTTCCATCTGATCGAGGCCTCGACCCGAATTTTGTGTGAAATGTCAACATTCGATGAAGCAGGTGTGAGCGACAAGGAATAAGATGAGGAATTTGCGCGTCGCTTTCGGATTATTGACAACGTTGCCCTTCAAGCTCCCCGAGGATTGGAGCGCAGGGGATAGCGGGCGCGCCTCCGTCTGGTATCCATTCGTAGGCTTGATCATCGGCGCCCTGACATGGCTTGCCTGGAAATTATCCACGCCTGTTTTTCCTCCGCTGGCTGCT
>DATFET010000542.1:0-3031 GCA_035250835.1 Anaerolineales bacterium | reverse complement strand
TCCCATTGCTGAAGTGGATGCGGATGCGGTCGCCTTCTGTCGCTCGCAGCGTGGGACCGGGAATCCGCCCGTTGTACGTCCAGGCAGGGAATTCGATCCCGGGAACGACCTCGATATTTTTATTGAAGGAAATAATCTCATATTCGCGCAGGGTCTGCCCGTTCGGCAATATAGATGTTTCTCCATAATCGAAATCAGTCAGGAGTTCGGTTGGATCGAACCCGTTTTTTGCGTGGTCCACCTCGCCGACGGTTCCCGGCAGGTCGCCGTGCTCGCCCTGCTGCATAACGTGTGTTGAATGTGGACCACCATCGTGCACGTGTTTATTTTCATTACGCGATAGGGCACCCGCCGCGCCTGCTGTTGTGATAAAAGCAAGCCCACCTACTTTGAGAAAATCTCTTCTCGAGAATGGCTTCATGGAATCCTCCGTATGGCTAAAGTAAAATTTAGGGATACCTAAATATTCTAGCAAAAAAAGAGAGCCGCGTCAAGGGACACGGCCCGCTTTAATGCCTGGCGAATTCCATCACTTTCTTGGTCTTAACCATCTTCCGCCTGCTATGAGTGAAATCACCACAAAGGCAATGGCGATCCACGAAAAGGCGGTTTGGTCTGTTGCTATGCCTACTGCCAGGAATGCCAGACCAATGATCAGGAATACCATGGAAATTCTTTTTCGGGACTGTGGCTTTTTCATAATGTGATTATACATAAAATTTTACTTAAAGAGGACTAGCTACATATCAGTTTGTTTCAGAAGCAAACCGTTGGTTGAGGCTTGTGTTGAGCTTGTCGAAACAAGGCGACGCTTTTCCGCGTATCGAAACCAAAAGTTGCCTGAAAAGAGAAGTTTCCTGCAAAATTGTGGTCTCGACATCGCACCCCGTTCGGGCCGCACTGGAAGTACATCCAGTACCGTCGGCGAGCCCACGGGGCGAGACGGCCTGCGGTGGGTGCAGGTGTACACCCCTCTAGAAGCATTCGGGGCTACATCTCGACATGCTCGATGCAACGCTCGACCAGCGGAGCTCCTCAGAAATTTATAACTGTCAAGTGGTAAGGAAGAGGATAAAATTTTTAATATACAAAAGTATTGTCATATCGATGGTTTGTGGAATAATAAGATAAAGCTTACACTGATAAAGCATGGCAATAAAAATCTGCAAAGAGGTGAATTGATGCGTATTTGCATTCTGACAGATGAGTTGATCCAGGAATTTGATCCCGGACCTTATATGGCGGGGTTTGACTGGGAAATGGTCACGATGACTGATCCTGTCCCGGAGGTTCTGCGCGCATTGGATGCGCGCAATGAATTCGATGTTTACCTGAACATTTGTGAAGGGTATGAAATAGACGATGAATCGGATTGGGAATATCTGGGCATAGACGTTGTGAACGCGCTCGAGCAGCTTAATCTTCCGTACACTGGAGCGCCTCCATCCTTCTTTGATCCTACGCGTGAGGAGATGCAGGCTGCAGCGGATGCCCATGCAGTCGGTTTTGCAAAGGGATATCGGGTCACCAGCTTGGAGGAAGCCCAACGCCTGGTGAAGAATTTGCGTTACCCGATCATGGTGAAACACCCCAGAAGCTATGGCAGCACAGGCATGTTCCGGGACTCGCGCGTGGATAGCCCCGATCAACTTGCGAAACAGGTCGAACGTGTCTGCAGCGAATTCGGCGCGGCGCGCATGGAGGAGTTTATCATAGGGCAGGAATTCAACGTCTTGGTGGTGGATAACCCCGATGATCTCGAGAATCCCATCGCCTACCCGCCTGCCCAACTGATCTTTCCACCGGGTGAGGAGTTCTGGCACACGGATGTGAAGTGGGATTACAACGTTCCCTTTGATTTCAGACAGGTTACCGACCCTGAACTGATTGCCCGCCTGCACGATACCGCCATCCGCATGTACAAGGCCATGGACGGAGTATCGTATGGCCGTTGTGACATCCGCATGAACGAAGAGGGAGAATTATTCATCCTGGAGATCAACCCAAACCCGGCCATCATGCTCAAGCCCGCGGAGTATGGTCCGGCTGACTATATGATCCTGTACGACGAAGGCGGCTACAGGCTTTTCATGGAGCGTATCGTCCGAGTGGCGCTCATGCGCCACCAGATGAAGATGACTGCAAAGTGACGTAACGACAGTTACAATAAATTCCGAATTTCTTTTATACGTCCCGCAATGGACGAGGCAGTTGCATGGATGACTGTCTCGTCCATGTTTTCTGCGCCGATCATCATGCCCTCGGCTTCGGCCTGGGCTGCATAAATCCTGCGAAGCAGGCGCTTCGATTCGCTGGGAGCCTGCCCGATGGCGGCCAGTGTTTTATCGATCTGGACTGTATGCTGGACCAGATGCGCTTCATAGCGCTGCAATCTGTGGCGGATGGGGAAGCGCGTTTCCTCCCAAAACGTGGAAGGCAGGTCAAGCTCCTGATCTGTTACGGTGCTGAATTCTTCAAGGATGGTCGAATGCAGTTCCCGATGGTATGCAGCTATTCCTGTCAGTGGACCGTTTATAAGCGCCAGATATTCTTCGTCACTTAATCCTGCCAGGCGATCTGCTTCCTGGTCGGAATATTTTTCTGGTGACCATCTCCCCAGGCGGTGCTTTTCAAGGGCATAGCGAGTGACGATTGTAAAATTCAGGTCAGTACTCAGCATGTGTGCGTAGGTGCGCCTGACGGACCATTCCCCTTCAGCAGGCGCACGGTCCTCGTCTTCGGCTGGCAGGCCCAGGAGCGCGGCTTGCAGGTCCAGGTACGCGGCGTGGTACTGGCTCAGGATATGCTGGGCCGGCGTTTGCCTGGCCCTGAGCGTGGACAGAGTCACAGCCAGTTGATGCAGTTCCTGCAAGGTCACAAAAAAGGCAAAGCGAACCCCTTCCTCATCGTGATCCTTCCATATCCATTCACGCTCCAGTTCTGCGTCTGAAAGCGGCAGCATGAAAGCAGTAAAATCCCTCATCGCCTGATTTAATTCTGAATTCAACATATTTCCTCGTTGGACTTTTAT
>DATFET010000540.1:0-15967 GCA_035250835.1 Anaerolineales bacterium | reverse complement strand
CGCTATTCTGTACCATCAAGAGGGCACCATGACCACACACCGTGAACGGATCCAGGCAGCGATCAAAGGCGAGGTTATCGACCATCCGCCCGTGGCACTTTGGCGGCATTTCCCAGTCGACGATCAGGCAGCAGAACCACTCGCAGATGCGCATCTGCATTATCAACAAAATTACGATTTCGATCTTGTCAAAGTCACGCCGGCTTCTTCATTCTGTCTGAAAGACTGGGGGGTAGACGACGAATGGGTTGGCGACACAGAAGGTACGCGCCGTTATACAAAACGGGTCGTCTTCGAGCCGCACGATTGGGAAGCTCTGCCCGTTCTCGAGCCTGCTTCCCCGTATCTCTCGGCACAACTGGAGTGTCTGCGGACCATTCGCGCCAACTTCAGCCCGGACACTCCCCTGCTCCAAACGATCTTCAGTCCGCTCACGCAGGCGAAGAACCTGGCGGGCAGCGACCTGCTGCTCGAGCACCTGCGCCATCATCCCAGCGCAGTGATGAAAGGACTCAAGACGATCGCCGAAACGACGCGTCTCTTCATCGATGCCGCTCGGGCGACAGGCATAGACGGAATCTTCTATGCGGTTCAGCATGCCCAAAAGCAAATCTTGAGTTACGAGGAATACAGGATATTCGGCCTGCTCTTTGACAGGGAAACCATCGAACCCGCGCGGGATTTGTGGTGCAACATGCTTCACCTGCATGGACAGGAAGTACACTTTGAACTGGCGGGAGACCTTCCATTTCAAATTGTCAACTGGCACGATCGGGAATCGTATCCGTCACTGGCAGAAGCACAGCAGCTTTTCTCAGGCGCCGTCTGTGGAGGCCTGAGGCAGGATTCACTCGTCTATCGGGACCGGGAGACAGTCAAGTGGGAAGCGGCGGATGCCATCCAACAGACAAACGGACGACGTTTCCTGCTCGGCAGCGGCTGTGTAATCCCGGTCATCGCTTCGCATGGCAACCTCCTCGCAGCAAGAAAGAGCGTGGAATGACACTGCGTGTCATCGCAGGCAAGGCCAAGGGACGCAAACTGAGATCGGTGCCCGGCGATACCACGCGCCCTGTGACCGACCGTGTCAAGGAGGCTCTGTTCAACATCCTGGCAGGTGACGTGGTCGACTCGCGCTGGTGGGATGTGTTCGCAGGTACTGGCGCCATCGGCATCGAAGCGCTGAGCCGCGGTGCAGCCACAGCCCGATTCACTGATCTGAACCGCGCGCCTATTGAAACGATCAGGTTCAACGTGGAGCATTGCGACTTTATCAGACAAAGTGAAATTCGCAGGGGCGATGCATTTACCCTCCTGTCGAAAGGCGCGGATGCGCAGTTCGAGTATATTTACATCGCACCACCCCAATATGAGGAAATGTGGGAAAAAGCTCTCGAGCTTTTAGACGAAGACACAAACTGGCTGAGCGATGACGGCTGGGTGATCGTCCAGATCGACCCGCGCGAATATAAGGAACTGGCACTCGAAAATCTGGAAGAGGTCGAACAACGCAAATATGGAAGCACTCAATTGATCTTCTATGAAAGGAGACCCCAGGAATGACACTACAAATCTTCCAATACATTGCCTGCATGATCACGACGGTCGCGGGATTATTTGCACTCCTTTCACCTGAAAAAGCCGTTGCCCTCACAGGGCTCACCCCCAATGGTGGACGCGGCCGCACAGAAATCCGCTGCGTGATGGGGGGCCTGTATATTGCACTTGGTGTTACACCGTTCTTTCTGGGCGGGGTCGCATTTACAGTCCTCGGCGTTGGATATCTGGCGATCGGTGTTGTCCGTCTGGTTTCCATATTTATCGATCGATCGGCCACGCCCTCCAACTGGGGAAGCTTTGCCATGGAAATCGTTCTGGGAGCAATACTCGTTTTGTGAATCGAGCTTTGCTTCGGGTCTGCAGAATAGTGGATTCCCCATATACCGCTGTGGCAATTGGTGATATAGTATGTGTCGAAGCCAGCGAAATACACGCTTCCCTCTAAAGCGGGTGACCTCACCTTTTTACATCCCAGCCGCTAGAAATCCATTAATACTCACGAAAATAGTATTTCCACCGCTCCGCCTTGGATTCAAGGATTGTTTTTAATTTCATTAACTCGTATTCTTTCTTTTTCTTCTGCGGGTCACATATTCTTCCATGCAAGCTGATACAGCACTTCTGGATGATGCCAGAAAAATGAATAAGGATGCACTGGCAAAGATCTTTGATCTTTACGCGCCCGCTCTCTACAATTATGCGCTGCGCTTCTGTAATGACACCCTGACAGCGGATCAGATCGTGGGAGATGTGTTTGCGAAATTACTCGATCACTTGTCAGCCGGGCATGGGCCAGGTAAAAATCTGCGTTCCTATCTGTTTGAGGCCACATATCATCTCCTCGTTGATGATGCCCGCTATTCGCATCGCAGGGCTCCACTAGAGGTTATAGACTTCTCTCGAAATGATGGATATTCCGCTGATCTGCGTCTCGAGAATCAGATATTATTTGAAACGGTCCTGCGGATCATTCAGCACGACCTAACAGATTACCAACGGCATGTGATCATTTTGCGTTTCCTGGAGGGATTTAGCCTGCCTGAGACTGCGGCAATACTTGGAAAATCATTGAATGTTGTTAAAGCTGCCCAGCATCATGCCATTATGAGTCTTCGCAAGGCTGTCGATCTCCAGGTAGCCATCTGAATTGAACATCAATTCCCCTCTGCACTCCTGGGATCTTCCACCTGATGAAGCAGTACGCATTCAGAAGGACCTGCGTGAACGTCTCCGACTCAGCTGGGATGAAAGACCGGTCACCACAATCGGCGGTGTGGATGTAAGTGTTAAAACGGATGCCGCCCGCGCAGCGATCGTTGTGATCCGTTATCCCGATCTTGTGCCACTGGAAGGAGCGACCGCTGACGCGCCGCTGGTATTCCCTTACATCCCCGGCCTGTTGGCGTTCCGGGAGGGACCTGCCGTCCTGGCTGCCTGGGCAATCCTTCGTAATAAGCCTGATCTCATTATGTTCGATGGGCAGGGAATTGCCCATCCGCGCGGCATGGGCATTGCATCCCATATGGGGCTCTGGCTCGAACGCCCGACGATCGGAGTCGCCAAATCCAGGCTGTACGGGCGGCATGCAGAGGTGGGGCTCCAGCGCGGCGACCGGGCCGATTTACTCGATGGAGCCGGTAAATTAATCGGCAATGTAGTGCGCACGCGCGAGCGGACAAATCCATTGTATATTTCTCCAGGGCATTTGATCGATGTAATACATGCAGCGGAGTTTGTCCTGGCTTGCAATGCCGGATACCGCCTGCCCGAACCGACCCGCTGGGCTCACAAAGTGGCGGGCGGAGAAAAACTCCCTGGATGGGAGGCTGATCAACCCAGCTTGTTTTGAAAAAAGGGTGGGTCATTGGTATTTCTCGTTTCCCTCGGTTTTGATGTATCATATTGGTGCAGACCATCATCGAATGAGGTGATCATGGACATTCAAACTGTCAGGATCGAGAAGCCGGAAGCCATCAATTTCATCCTGGGCCAGTCCCATTTCATCAAGACCGTGGAGGATATACACGAAGCAGTTGTGACTGCTGTGCCAGGAGTTAAATTCGGTTTGGCATTTTGCGAAGCCTCGGGCAAGTGCCTGATCCGCTGGTCGGGGACAGATGAGGCTATGATCGAGCTGGCAAAGAAGAACGCACAGGCGATCGGCGCAGGCCATTCGTTTATCCTGTTCCTGGGCGAGGGCTTCTATCCCATTAATGTATTGAACACGATTAAGAATGTGCCTGAAGTGGCGCGCATTTTCTGTGCAACCGCTAACCCCGTCGAGGTGCTGGTCGCCCAGACGGAGCAGGGACGCGGCATCCTCGGCGTAGTGGATGGCTTCTCTCCCCAGGGTGTGGAGGATGAGGAGGGGATTACCTGGCGCAAGGATTTCCTGCGCATGATCGGGTATAAGACCAAATGAATTTTTCATCATTAAGGAATACGGGGACAGCAGAAGAATGACTACCCGCCGCACTCCTGCCCGCATCATTCCAAAAGCTTTTCCGGGCATCCGACCCGACGAGATCGAAGAGCTCATTGCCAACAGCAGCATACGCACGTATGAGCCAGGGACGGTACTTTGCCGCGAGAACGCGGTCGAGGACCGTTTCTATATGATCCTGGAGGGCGAGGCGGAAGTCACGAAGAGCATCAACAATAGCGAAACGCGCCTGCTCAAGACTCTTCATCCAGGTGATTTTTTCGGCGAAATGGCGCTGATCCATAACGCGCCTCGTGCTGCGACCGTTACAGTTAAAACAGCGCTTACCACACTGGAACTCGACAAAGCTGCATTCCAGCGTGTCCTTCATAACAGCACAAGTATTGCTCTGGCAATGGTCAGCGAGATCAGCAACCGATTGAGGCAGAACGATCAGATGGCAGTGGATGACATCCGTATGCGCGCCAGCGAGCTTGCAGATGCGTATCAAAAACTTGCAGAACAGGAACTCGCCCGACGGGATTTCCTCAGCAGCGTGGCTCACGAGCTTCGCACGCCGCTCACGGTCGCGAATGGCTATTTACAGCTACTGCAGAAAGGCATCATGAGCGGCGACCAGCTTACGGCTGGGATCGATACGGTGGCTCGTAATGTCCAGCAGATTGCCACGCTGGTCAATGACATCCTGTTCCTGCAGGAAATGGAACTCGTCCTGCCCGATTTTCAATCTGTGGATATTACTGAGATCGCCCGAGCGGTCGTGGATCGGTACGCTGTCAAAGCCGCGGAAAAGCATGTCAAGCTTCGTATCTCACCCCACTCGGCTTTACTGCCTGTCCTGGGTGACTCAAAATCGCTCGAGCGCGCGCTGATGGCTCTGGTGGACAACGCCATCAAGTTCAGTCCCGAAGGTGGCGGCGTGGAGATCCGGCTGAATACGAATGGCGGAAATGTTCAGGTGTCAGTGACCGATCATGGCATCGGCATTCCAAAGGAAAACCAGCCGCGCATTTTTGACCGTTTCTACCACCTCGACCGCAGCGGCGATGAGCTATTCGACGGCATTGGATTGGGTCTTGCCATCACCCGCCAGGTCATCGAGCAGCATCATGGGACATTGGATGTCTTTAGCGAACCCGGAAAAGGAAGTACGTTTACCATTACCATTAAGAAGTGGCATTAACACTCTGTCAAAGTTTGGGGATTAGTGAATAGTACAACCCAGCAAATACTTTTGTCACACTTAAATAATACTTGAGCATGAGAAAGGTCCTATGGATATGAATTGGAAATTTACCTTTAGAAATATTGGTATCGCATCCCTGTTGATACTTATAACAGCCTGTTCCAATAATGCCACGAATACGCCCACAATGGAATCCACACAGACGCAGGAACCAGCTATCACAGAGACGTCTAGCGCGTCAGAAACCCCGGTCAGCCCGACCAGCTCTATGCCAGCGGCAGGGACGGGCTTGTGCGCCAACGCTTATTACCCTGTCCGTGAAGGAGCGACGTGGACCTACCAGAGCAGCGGCGGACCTGTGGGCGGGTATGGGTTTACCGATACGATCACTTCAGTGCGTGAGGATGGTTTTACCCTCACCTCTCAGTTTGACAAGCTGACGCGCACGCAGGAATGGGCATGCCGACCGGAGGGGTTGGCGGCGTTACAGCTTGGCGGTACTTCAGCCGCGACCCTCAACTCAGACGAAATGCAGGTCAGCCTGGATGTAAGCAACGTCAGTGGAATTACATTTGCGGCCTCGATTATGCCGGGCGATCAGTGGTCGCATGCCTTGGAATTTACCGGCAGCTTGACCGTTGCTGGCCAGGAGATCGACGCGACAGGAAATGCCCAATCCAACTTCAGCGCGGTTGGTGTTGAGAGTATCACCGTTCCAGCAGGGACATTCGATACATTGAAGATCCGGGTCGATACCATCATTAATATCAGCGGGATTTTCAACGGTGTTAGTTTCCCTGTCACAGTGACAAGTCCGTATGATTATTGGTTCGTTCAGGGAGTGGGATGGGTAAAGGCGAGCGGCACAGGCAGTGTTGGAGGCGAGTCGTTCACGGAGACGATCGAGCTGCAGTCCTACAACATTCCATGAAGTACTGATATGGGGATTGCTTGGTCGCCCTGATCTCGATACAGCCTCGAAGAACACTCGGCTACTCGACCAGCGGCTTCTTGCAAAGACATGCAGTTATTCAGCAAACTCCACGATCAACTTCTCCCCTTCATCGTAATGCGACCACGCAAAAAATGGCGGATCGCCGCGCTGCATGTGATGGATTTTTGACAGGAGAACCGGTAGATCCTCGACAACTTCCAATTCGGGGATCGCGTCATACGCGATCCATTCGGCTAATCCCTCAGCCGATGGCTTTGGCTCTCCCTCCGGACATTCGCCGCTAAAGAGGAACAGGCAGATGCCGACATCGCCTGCATCCACGATGACTGTGCCACACAGCCATAAGTCTGGACTGAGGCCGGTCTCCTCGAGCAGTTCACGCTTTGCCGCAGCAAGGACATTCTCTCCCTTTTCCACGTGACCGCCTAAACCATTGTACTTGTTAGGCCAGAGACGTTTGGTCGGCGCGCCTTTAAGCAGCAGATAAAAATCCCCGCGCCGCAGGAAGATCGCGGTGCGGGGAATTACTGTGTACCGGTCTTTGGAAATGCCCTGGTCAGATTGAGGCATGGAAAGAACGTCAATGCGAGGGATTGTCAAGCCGCCTTGAAAGGCTCTTTGAAGTGACAGATATTATTTTATGCTATCGTGATGCTCTCATCGAGATACACATCCTGAATGGTATTCAGGATCCTTACACCTTCCGCCATGGGGCGCTGGAAGGCTTTACGGCCGGAGATCAGGCCCTGTCCGCCAGCCCGCTTGTTGATAACAGCAGTCGCGGCGGCTTCGGCGAAGTCATTTTCACCGGATGCACCTCCGCTATTGATCAGACCGACGCGTCCCGCATAACAATTCATCACCTGGTAGCGGCATAAGTCGATCGGGTGGTCACTGGTCAGCTCGCTGTAGATGCGCTTGTCCAATTTGCCATAGGAGCTGCCGCCGCTGTTCAAAGCAATAAAGCCGCCGTTATTCTCCGGTAGCTTCTGCTTGATGATGTCCGCCTCGATTGTAACGCCCAGGTGGTTTGCCTGGCCGGTCAGATCGGATGAGACGTGGTAATCCTTGTCCTTCTTAAACTCGGGATTCCGTAAGTAGCACCACAAGACCGTTGCCATGCCAAGCTGGTGAGCCAGAGCGAAAGCCTCGGCGATCTCGATCAATTCTCGGTGTGAGTCGTCTGAGCCGAAATAGATGGTAGCGCCAATTGCGGCCGCGCCCATGTCATAAGCCTGCTCGACAGTACCGAATAAGATCTGTTCAAAGCTGTTCGGATAGGTCAAAAGCTCGTTGTGATTGATCTTCACCAGGAAGGGAATCTTGTGCGCATACTTTCGGGACATCATGCCGAGCACCCCAAACGTGGACGCAACCGCGTTGCAGCCACCCTCGATCGCCAGGCGGATGATATTCTCCGGGTCGAAATACTCAGGATTCCTGGCAAAGCTCGCGCCGCCTGAATGCTCGACACCCTGATCCACAGGCAGGATCGAAAGATAACCGGTGCCGCCGAGGCGACCGTGGTTGTACATCGATGCCAGGTTGCCGAGCACGCGGTTGTTGCGGTCCGACTGCATCAGGATGCGATCCACAAAATCAGGACCCGGTAAATGCAGACGTTCCCGCGGGATTTTGGGTGAGTCGAATCCCAGCAGGGATTCTGCCTTTTCGCCCAGTGTGGATTGAATGTCAGATGTCATTGCAAGTGTCATTTTGTTCCTCCTGTCCGGCACTCGCTGCGGGCCGGACGAATTGAAAATCCTTTTCATTGCGCGAGAAAATTCCTCGAAATCAATTCAGGATGAGTTTTCTCCGAATAAGAAAATGGTTTTCTTGATTATAACCCTCAACTCAGGCTATAATGGTCGCTGCGACAAAATACAGAAACACTCGTATATTATCGCAGGAGGCACAAATGGACCAATTCTTTGAAAAAGTGACCAGCCAGCAGGATCCCTTCAAAAAGCTGGGATCGTACATCCCCGGCTTTCGGGGATACGTGGAACGGCAGTCTCGCCGCGATGCAGATAAACTCCTGCGCGATACCGTGGCGCGCCGTTTCGAGGAACACTGGAAGCGTGCATCCCAACTGCAAAGCGACATGGTGAGCAGCGGCATGATCGAATTTGTGGATGACATGGAGAAGGCTGCCATCCAGCTGCGGACCTTCATCGACAAGATCACCACCGCCCCGCGCGGCTATGCAGGTCTGTTCGATGCGGTCAAGATCAATGAGGCAGAGCTTCAGGCGATCTACCAGTTCGACTACGCGTTCTTCGATCTTTCCGATCAGGTCGGGCGCGCCCTGGATAACGTCGAAGCCAGTCTCGGGGATCAGGCCGCGCTGCCCGCCGCGATCCGCAACCTCATATCACTTGCCAGGCTGGCAGTTGAAACATACAACCGCCGCTATGAAGCGGTCGCAGGATCAGGAAGATAAACGATGTAGACCCTAAAGGTTTTGTGAAGTATTTCCAAAGTGAAATATCAGCGACGAAAACCTTTAGGGTCTTATGGAATAATATGTGGAATAATTATCTCAATGTAACCACAGTTGATGAAGCCCTTCATGCCCTCGCAGAGAAGGGTGAGCGCGCCCGCATTGTTGCGGGCGCAACCGATTTAATCCTCGAGCTCGAGCGCGGCGTGCGTACCGGCATCGATACGTTGATCGACATCACCCGCATCCCGGAGCTGGACCAGATCACCATCGATGAAGATGAGGTGATCCATCTTGGACCGCTTGTGACTCACAACCATTGTGTCGAGTCGCGACTGATCCGCGCCCGCGCCTATCTATTAGCGCGGTCCGCCTGGGAGGTCGGAGCACCCCAGATCCGCAACCGCGGCACGATCGCCGGCAACCTGATCACCGCTTCGCCTGCCAACGACACGATCACACCTCTTATGGCGCTGAATGCGTCAGTCACCCTCCAATCGGAGCGGGGCATTCGAACAGTGCCGCTGAAAGATTTCTATACAGGGGTTCGCAGGACGGTGATCCAGCCGGACGAAATCATGGTAGATATTTCCTTCCCTGCAATGAGTCCCACTGCCCGGGGAACCTTCATTAAACTTGCGCTGCGCCGTGCCCAGGCGATCTCGATTGTGGACGTGGCGATCATCCTCGACGTTGAAGCGGATGCCGTTAAGTCTGCGTCCATCACGCTTGGATCTGTCACACCGATCATCGTCCACGCCAAGGAAGCAGAAAAATATCTGGCTGGCAAACCACTGACCGATGAAGTCTTCGAAGAGGCGGCTCGCCTGGCAATGAGCGCCTCCAAACCCATCGACGATATCCGCGGCTCGGCTGCGTACCGCCGGGAGATGGTGCGCGTCTGCACATTGCGCGGGTTGAAGTCCATCCGCGCCGGACAGGAACAGACCGGGATGCCGGCTGAGCCGATCCTGTTATGGGGCAGAGAGTCGTTGAATGGAAAAATCCCAGCATCGGAACAATTCCCATCCTCTGCAATCGAAACCACCATTAATGGAAAGAAATATAGATTCACGAGCGGACACAACAAAACATTGCTTCGCCTGCTGCGCGAAGAAGGAAATTTGATTGGCACCAAGGAAGGCTGCGCGGAAGGTGAGTGTGGCGCATGCACTGTCTTCCTGGATGGCAAGGCCGTGATGGCATGTCTTGTCCCGGCGCCACGTGCGCATGGAGCAGAGATCGTGACCGTGGAAGGGCTGGCTGCCCTGGAATCCAGAGGCTCGCCGCTGGTAACGCAGGAGCAAGCCCCTGCACTGCAAAAGCTTCATCCCGTCCAGGAAGCGTTTATCGAGCACGGCGCGGTACAGTGTGGGTACTGCACGCCGGGCTTCCTGATGTCGTCCGCGATGCTGCTCGAAGAGAAATCAAATCCCACCCGCAATGAGATCGAACAGGCGATCACCGGCAACTTATGCCGTTGTACCGGATACTACAAGATCGTCCAGGCAATTGAAGACGCAGGGTCGCGATAATTTAAAGGAATCGAGGCTGGAATGGGCAGACATACCTCTTATCAAAGGCAAAAGGAAAGGGTTCAGCGGAACCAGGTGCACCCGCTCATGCGCGGCATTGGCTGCATCCTGTTAGTCGCTGTCCCTATCATCGCCTACGGGGTCGCAGCGCTTCTGGTCGATACGGGTGTACGCAGCGGCTGGCCCATTCCACCCGCCTGGCTGGGCATCATTGAAGTTCATCCGCTGTTATGGAGGCTGACTGGCCTGACAGTCGCATTGAACTACGTGCAGGCGCAGAACAACCTGCTGGCGAACCTGGTCTTTGCCCTTGCTCTTACCATCGTGATTTTCGGCCTTCTTGCGATCATCTACGGCTTCATCTACAAGCTCTTCGGTCCACCAGAGTACGGCCCGACCGATGAGCCGCCTGTCCGGGGCCGAAAGGTCAAACGATATAAAAGATGATGCGGTAAACAATCATGACAACTATCATTGGAAAATCTCTGCCTCGCGTCGATGCCCGCGGCAAAGTCACCGGTGAAATGCCTTACTCCGGCGATCTTTCCCGCGCGGGCATGCTGCATATGAAGATCCTGTTCGCAAACCGGCCGCACGCCCGCGTCAAGTGGATCGATACCAGCAAAGCCGAAGCCGCTCCTGGTGTGGTGGCTGTGTACACTTCCAAAGATGTGCCCCTCAATGAGTATGGCTTGCAGTGGCAGGACCAGCCGGTCCTGTGCGGTCCGATCGTGGCTGGCGGCAAGCCGGGCACAGATATCGTCCGCTTTGTAGGCGACCAGGTCGCGGCGGTAGTTGCACAGACCGAAGCGGAAGCCGCTGCAGCCCTGAAGCTGATCGAGGTTGGATACGAGGATCTGCCTGTCGTTACGGATGCGCTGGAGGCGATGAAACCCGATTCGCCGCGCGTCCACGAACAGATCGGCGATTCGAATATCTGCGTCCACTACAAGATCCGCAAAGGCAACGTGGATGAAGGGTTCGCCCAGGCGGATGTGATCGTCGAGAGTGAATATCGCACACCTGTACAGGAGCACGCCTACCTGCAGCCCGAAGCGGGGCTCGCTTATATCGATGAGGAAGGGCGCATCACCGTGGAATGCGGCGGGCAGTGGACTCATGAGGACCGCCATCAGGTTGCACACGCGCTCAATATGCCAAACGAAAACGTGCGCATCATTTACCCGGCGATCGGCGGGGCGTTCGGCGGCCGCGAGGATATGTCCGTGCAGATCCTGTTGGCGCTGGCGGCCTGGAATCTGCGGCAACCAGTCCACATCATCTGGTCAAGACAGGAATCGATCATCGGTCATGGCAAGCGTCATGCAACCGTGATCCGGGCGAAGTGGGGCGCGACGAAAGATGGCAAAGTCGTGGCGATCGAGAATGAACTCATCGGGGATGGCGGCGCGTACATGTACACCTCCAACAAGGTGCTGGGCAATTCTGCCATCACCTCCAGCGGACCGTATTTCATCCCTAATATCAAAACAGACGTGTATGGCGTCTACACCAACAATGTACCTGGAGCGGCATTCCGCGGGTTCGGCGCGCCGCAGGCATTATTCATGGCTGAAATGCAAATGGACAAGCTCGCCGAAAAACTAGGCATGGACCCTGTCGAATTCCGACTGAAGAACGCACTCCGTGATGGCGAACCGATGGGAGTTGGCACGCCTTCCCCAAGCCCTGTCAGTGTGGTGCAATGCATCGAAGCGGCTGCAGAAAGGTTTGGATGGAAGGGATCGGGTTTCGATATGCCTTCGGAAAACACTCAGGCTACTCAACCCTCGATCGTGCGCGGCCGCGGCTTCGCTGCTGGTTTCAAAAACGTCGGCTTTTCGTTTGGATATCAGGAGAACTGCTGGGCAAAGATCGAGATTCATGGCAACAGTGAGATCGACCATGTCGTGCTCCACCACGCGGCCGCGGAAGTCGGGCAGGGCACGCACACGGTTATGCTGCAGATGGCTGCGGAAGCGGCCGGCGTTCCGTTCGAGAAGGTAAAGCTCATCGCCTCCGATTCGGCTACGATGGGAAATTCTGGTTCGGCCTCTGCCTCCCGCATGACGTTCATGTCCGGCAATGCCATCCGCGGCGCTGTCGAAGCCGCGCTCACGAAATGGCAGGCGGAGGAACGTCCTGCAATCGGTGAGTTCAAATATCTCGCACCACGCACCAACCAGTTCGACGAAGAAACCGGGTATTCCACGCCGAACTTTGCATACGCCTTCGTTGCGCAAGCCGCCGAAGTGGAAGTGGATACCGAGACCGGGCACGTGCGCGTGGTCCGCATCATCTCTGCCGACGATGTGGGCAAGCCGATCAACCCCGCCCTGGTCGAAGGGCAGGTCGAAGGCGCGGTTGTACAGGCGCAGGGTTATGCCGTGATGGAAGACTACAAGACCAGGGACGGTCGCGTGCTTACTGACCAGCTCAGCACCTATCTCATCCCGACCATCTGGGACATCCCCGAAAAGGTCGAGACCGTGTTCGTGGAAGTACCCGATCCCAATGGACCGTGGGGCGCGCGCGGCATGGGCGAGCTGCCTTTCCTGACAGTTGCACCGGCCATCGGCGCGGCCATCCACGATGCAACTGGTGTATGGATCGATGAATTTCCATTCACACCTGAACGAGTCCTGCGCGCGCTTGGAAAAATTTAATTCGACAACGCTCTGCCCGCCGTCCCCGGCGGGCGCGACGAGCGTTCTCCGGTTGTGGATGCTCCGCAAAGGACAGCGTCTGGAGCATTGTTTATGTCTTTTTCCTATCGATCAGAGACCCGGGAACTGAATGATGAAGCCCGCCGTCTTAAGGCTGGTTCCTTTGTCCAGCTTCTCGACGGAGTCACACATTACGAGCTCAGTAACCCGTCACAGGATCAAACTGTCGTTTTGGTACATGGCTTTTCTGTCCCCTATTTCATTTATGATCCCACCTTCCAATTCCTGAGCGAGAATAATTTCCGTGTGCTGCGATATGACCTGTTTGGACGGGGATTCTCTGACCGGCCCGACACAAAGTACAACATCGACCTCTTCGTTCGACAGCTCGAAGACCTGCTGGATACACAGCACCTAACGGGATCAGTCAGCCTGATCGGCCTCTCGATGGGCGGACCCATTACTGCAACGTTCACAGCACGGCACCCGCAACGCGTGGAGAAACTGGTATTGATCGACCCCGCAGGCGCCAGGCAGCTTTTCCTTTCAAAGATCCTCAGGATCGCTGCGGCCCCAGTCATAGGTGAGACAATTCTCAGCCTGGTCGGGAACGGAGGCATCGTCAGGAAGATTGCATCCGATTCTCTGGAAGGTAAACTCGACAAACACTTCCAGGAAAGATATCTTGAACAAATCCAGTACAAGGGATTCAGGCATGCCATCCTTTCGACGATCCGCAATCACGTGCTCGACTCCTGCATCGACATCTATCGAAATGTAGGCTCCATGAAAAAGCCGGCGCTGCTGATCTGGGGCAGGCACGATACCATAGTCCCGCTCAGCCACAGCGATGACTTGCGCGCCGCCATACCCGGTATTGAATTTCACATTATCGAGGACTGCTCACACATCCCGCATTACGAAAAACCCGCTGAAACCAACGCCATGCTGCTGGAGTTTTTGAGGAAATAATGGTCCAAAAATTGATGTCCTGCTTCGCCCACAACAAATACCGCCTGATGATGTTCTTTCTTCTGGCAGGTGCGACGGTCTTTTCGGTAGCCATCTGGCGCGTGCGCTCAGAATATACAGGCACGGGCCGTTATGCATTCCTGATCTGGAACCTGTTCCTCGCTTGGATTCCCTTCCTCATCTCCTACTTTATGTACATGGTCACGTTGAAGCGGAAACAGATTTATTTTGTGATTCCAATTGCGGCATTCCTGTGGCTGATCTTTTTCCCCAACGCGCCTTACATTCTGACCGATTTTCAGCATCTCGCAGTTCCATCGCCTGAGCCGCCCGTCTGGGTTGACGTAATGATGCTGATCTGGTTTTCCTTCACGGGGCTGATGCTTGGGATGACGTCCCTGTTCCTCATGCAGGAGATCGTGCGGCGTGAATTTGGCCGCTGGTCGGGCTGGGGATTTGTCGGCATGGTCGCTGTGCTGAGCAGCGCCGGGATCTACATGGGCCGCTTCCTGCGTTGGCATTCCTGGGATATATTCAGCAATCCCAAAGCCATGGCACTCTACACATTTGAACGTATGCAGGATCCAAGTTTACAATCCGTTGGCTTCATCAGCCTGTTTGGAGCCTTCTTCCTGTTTTTGTATATCACCCTGTATACATTCGGTCATCTCCTGTTCGAGAGAAATGTGAATAAACCTGAATAAATCACTTTAAGTCATAATCCCAAATGATCAAGGCGAGCCGTGAAAGCTCTCTGTAACCAAAGGTGGTATACCCATGAATAAACAAGATATCCTTGTCCTCTACCGATATAATCAATGGGCAAATGGAAAAATACTGAGCGCGGCTGCCAACGTGACCTCCCAGCAGTATCTGGCGGAGGCGTCCTTTCCGCACGGCGGGCTGCGCGGGACGCTTGTCCACACCCTTTTCGCCGAGTGGATCTGGCGCAATCGCTGGGAGGGGAATTCACCAACTACCCGCTTCAGGCCGGATGAGTTCCCGACATTCGAGTCGCTTCAGGCGCGCTGGATGGAAGAGGAGAAATTATTGATGGAATTCGTCGCTGGCCTCACAGATGAGAGATTGAACGATGTACTCCACTACCGCACCACCAAAGGCGAACCCCATGAGCAGATACTGTGGAAAATGATGGCGCATGTGGTCGACCATGGTACCCAGCACCGCGCCGAAGCCGCCGCGCTGCTCACCGATTATGGCTGCTCGCCCGGCGACGTGGGTATGATCGGCTTCCTGATGATCGAATAGAAAGCCTATGCCAAACAAAACGCGAGATTTTTTCATTCGTAACCGATACAGCATCGCGGTCTTTGTATTGCTCAACCTGGCATGCCTGATCTCCGTCATGCTGGTCATCGCCCGGGTCGCCTATAGCGACACCGGCCGCCACACCGGCCTGGTGTGGAACCTCTTCCTGGCATGGATACCGTTCATGCTGGCGTATTTTGCTCATCTGGTTTCATGGCGGCGCGCCACCCTGTATTTCGTCATTCCGGTGATCGCCTTCCTATGGCTGATCTTTTACCCTAACGCCCCGTACATGCTGACCGACCTGCAGGACCTCTCGCGGCGAACCTTCGATGCCCCGCTCTGGTACGATGTGATCATCGTGGTCTGGTGCTCGTGGACCGGCATGCTGCTCGGCGTCATCTCACTCTACCTGATGCAGGATATCATCTTCCGCACATTCGGGCGAGCCGCTGGCTGGATCTTTGTATTCGTGATCTCGGGACTCAGCAGCTTTGGCATCTATATCGGTCGATTCGTGCGCCTTAATTCATGGGACATTTTGCAGAATCCCACAGAAGTTGCGCAGGAAATCCTGGGCGTCGCCATCGATCCAAGCATGAGGCTGGCTGCTTTTACCCTCCTGTATACGACCTTCTTCCTGTTCGTATTCCTGCTGCTCTACTCGTTCAGCCACATGCTGCACGAGCAATCCACCCTGGTCGATGAACAAGACCTGGTCCCTGATGCCGGGCAATAAACCGCTCCTGCTCGTGCGCGGCGGCGGTGACCTCGCTTCCGGCGTGATTCTCAGGCTGCACCGCGCTGGCTTGAAGGTGGTCGTCAGCGAGCTGCCTCAGCCTCTGGCGGTGCGGCGGACGGTCTCGTTTGCCGAAGCAGTGTATGCGGGCAGGCACTCCGTCGAAGGAGTGCCTGCCCGCCTCGTGGAATGGGACCAG
>DATFET010000531.1:0-24752 GCA_035250835.1 Anaerolineales bacterium | reverse complement strand
AAGGCTTTAGCGTGTTTCATATTTTCGGCGTTCCAAAACTTTTGGAAGCTCCACTTTCCTATCAGGGAATTGGCGGTACAAGAATCGTAAAGTTCAATAACGGCTTAAGTTTCGTGGAAACGGCGACAAGTTGGGACGAATTCAACAGTATAAGTTTCTCGATCCAACCAAACCCGGAAATACCTGCGCCCGCCCCGTTCAACATGGTGGGAGGCAGATATTTTGCTGTAACCGAGATGAACTACTGGATTGAGGAAAACGGCCATGACAGTGTGATCTTGCACTTGCACAGCCAGCACCGATTAACCACGCATTTTAATGCGTATGCTGGCGTATGGACTGACTTTATGTTAGGCAACCTACAAGCTTATGTGCTTCAGATGATCAAGGAGCGCACGGAGAGAACTTCGACATAAATTCAACCTTCTGCCAGGGCTTTGCCTCCCAACTCGCCTTATCCTCTCGAAATGAAGTATTCCAGGCAGCGTGTAACCCGCTCTCTGACGACTGAAGAGTGTCAGCAGTACTTACACATCGAGCAATGCCTGCTCGAACCTTAAAGTAGTATAGTGTTATCATCATGCCATGACCCCTGCCCGCGCGAAGCTCAACATAAGAGAAAAGAACCAATCCTCAACACACCAGCACATACCCATTTCAGTGACCTGGGACCAGGCTGCCGCTTTTCGGCTCGGGCGGCATCACCTCGTGGAGCGCGCGGCGGCGAAGACTCTCATCTCGGTCGCTGGTGATATGGGCGGGGCTCAGGCGCAGCTGCTCTCGGCAGCGCAGATCTCGCTTTGGACGAGAGTGCGCGGTCTGCGGATCGCAGATGTCGAAGAGGCCCTCCGCGAGCGGACCCTGGTCAAGGCTTCGTGCATGAGGCGCACACTGTTTCTGGTCCCATCCCATGAGCTGGCGATCTTCGCTCTGGGTGCCGCGCGGCGTGCGGAGAAAGAAGTCCAATGGACTCTTGGGAGGGGTGTGCCCGAGCGTGTCGTGGACGCGGCGATCGACGCCATGCTTGGCGCATTGGACCAGCCTCTCACGCGGCCAGAGATCGCCGAACGCGTGAGCCGTACCCTGGGCGTACGCAGACAGGCCGTCCACGGAGGGGGTTGGGGACGCCGATCGAAAATCCCTGCTGTGCCGGTCGGTCATTTAACGTTTCCGGTCGTGGACCTCCTCCATCTCGCAGGCGCCCGAGGAGTCGTCTGCTATGGTCCCTACCGCGGCAACGAGCCGACCTTCGTCCGAGCCGATGCGTGGATTCCCCGTTGGCAGGCTGTACCGAGGGAACAAGCGGAAGGAATCCTCCTGCGCAGGTATCTACGCTCTTTCGGCCCGGCGACAGCCGCAGACTTTGCGTTTTGGTCTGGCATGACGCTCACAGAGGCCCGCCAGGTCTGGGCGCGCGAACAAGCCGACTTCGCGCCGGTCGATGTGGAGGGCTGGGCAGCATTTGTTCTACAAGAGGACCTCGATGAACTGACACAGGCCAGGTTCGAACGCCCGCGGGTCCGCCTGTTGCCGTACTTCGATACTTATCTCCTGGGTCACAAGGAGAGGCATCACCTCGTTTCCATGGAGCACCATCCAAAAGTTTACCGTGCGCAGGGCTGGATCGCCCCGGTAGTTCTCGTTAATGGCCGCGTCGCAGCTGTCTGGGAGCACGCCCGTGAGGGGAATCATCTGCACGTTAATGTGTCAAAGATTGAATCGCTATCGCGGCGCATCATCGCCGGCATACGTGAAGAAGCACAGGACCTCAGCCGCTTCCTTGGAACTCAAAGCGTGGACGTTCAGGTTGGCGATATTCGGTCGGACTAGCGGCAGGGTTTATTTTGGCAGGAATTTGATACATGAAGAGTGCGGCAAGAGAGTGTAAGATTTAGCAAGCTGCAAATACCTCTTTTAACATCGCACTCGCCAACACTTTCGGTTTGGGGAAATCTTCATCATCCGGCCAGCGTACCAGGCGGATTCCCCCTTCACTGATCTCCAGCCCCGTGACATCTCCATCCAGGAAGCAGCAACAGCCTGTGTTGAAGTAACTGGGTTTCTTGAATTCAATCATCGAAAGTGGTGGGGAGGACTGCTGGTTCTGGGCCAGGATCCACTCCAGTTCCGCGCGAAGCTCGGCAATTTGTCTCTGCAAGGCCCGGTTGTCGGGGGACCGCGCCAGCTTCTCCTCGGCTTCCCTGAGTTCCTTGAGTATGACCTCTTCTCGGCTCTTCGATTTGAAAACTGGTCTGTGGGTGTGACCTGCGATCAGCACCAATTTCCTTTGAGCCTCCGACCAGGTGTACATGGCGATCTCGTGCGCAAAACGCAATTGATAATCCCTGGCAGGCGTGTTGAAAGAGAACTTGATGATGCGTTGGATGGGTCGCCAGAAGAATCGCACGAACAACCTGGATACTCTTGAAAACCGGTCGCTGTCGAGTGTGCCTTGATGTCCGTGCGCCAGGAAGAGTCTTCCCAATTCTTCCTCACCATCCCGGACGTGCAAAATCATGGTTTCGCGCACTTTGAGAGGACCGCCTCCCAGCGCCGGAGCGAGCAATCCGTCCACCAGGTCCGGATGACTCCAATCATCATCGTGGTTGCCCCAGAATCGCAAATAACGCCCGGCAAAGTGAAATTTCCCTTCCAGTGCCAGGGTATGGGGGTAGGCATTCAAGACAGTTTTGGGCTGTTCCTCCCATAACTCTTCGACATCGCCCAGCACAACAAGCGTGTATCCCAGGCTGTCATAGTAAGCCAGAGCGGCATTATAGGCCCGCTCGCAAGCCCTGAAGTCATCTGCACCATCGCGGTTGCCTTTGTGATGGTCGGAGAAAATGATAAACCTTCCGCTGTGGATATCGAGCAGTTGCTCGCCTTCGGCCGCCTCCTGCTCGAGAGCGCGTCCTAAGACACGGTCCAATGCGCCGGAGACAGTTCTTCTGATTTCGCTTACATCTATCGACATAGTTGCCTCCTTCACCACATTTCTCTGAGGAACTTTTGAGTTGAATGGATTCGAATTTGAAGATCGAGTCCCCCTGGATCATCTTACCGCTTGTCTCATAAAAAAGTAAACTTTTGAACTGAATTGCAGGCTAAGATTCAAATTTCGAGTTTATTTAATTATGCGGCACTCTGTAACTATGCATTATACGATGGTATTCCTGCTATAAAATAGACAATATGAGAGTTCTCCAGCCTCCGCCGTAAAGAGGGCCGGATTTATCACGTGAAATCCTGGAGAGCCAATATAAGAGTTAGTTCTGGGCAGCGACAGTTCTACAGGAAGATCTCGACGAACTGACACAGGCCGGGTTCGAACGCCCACTGGTCCGCCTGTTGCCGTACTTCGATACATTTCTCCTTGGTCATAAGGATGAAGAAACTCGAGACCTCAGCCGCTTCCTCGAGACCCAAAGCGTGGATGTTCAGGCTGGCTGACATGAGGAAGACCCAACAGGGTGGTATCATCGTCTCATGACCGATGTTTTTGATGACCTGTCAGCAGATGCATTGAGCAGGGTGAGCGCGGAGCATTACTTCAATTCGTTCATGTGCTTTTCGGTTGTGCCCGCTGTGGAAGTCCATGAGGGTGAAGATATGATCCGGCTCGCGTCCCCTGGAATCCCCAACGAACTGACGAATACAGTACTCCGCTGCCACCTCTCCCCAGATCGCGCCGACGCAGTGATCCACATGACCCATGAATATTTTTATGACAGGGATGTAATACCTTCCTGGCAGATTTGCCCTGGTGGTTTGCCGGCTGACCTCGAAGAGCGTCTCATAAAAAGTGGTCTCACGTTATCAGCAGAACAACCCTCCATGTGTATCGACCTTGATAAGCTGAATGAGGAAATCATAACGCCGGCTGGCTTTAGAATGCAGCGTGTTACCAGTGCAGAAACGATGATAGAAAAGCACATCTGGCTTAGCCGGCTCAGCGAGGAGAGATCACTTGGCACACTTATCATGGAGATGTTCAGTGCGTATGGTTTCGATGAAGAGTCGAACTGGCAGCATTATATTGGCGTACTCAATGAAAGACCTGTATCGTGTGTATCGGTATTTTATTCTGCGGGAGTTGCCGGAATTTATGTACTCGTCACACTGCCTGAAGCACGCCGCCAGGGAATCGGTTCGGCGATGACCTTACGTGCATTGCTCGATGCGCGCGAAAGAGGCTATCGAGTAGGCGTGCTGCAATCAACGGAAATGGGCTACAACGTGTATCGAAAGCTCGGTTTCGAGACGTGTTTTAAGATCAAGACGTATGCACCTCCTGAATCAGAAAAGTGAGAGTCCTGTAATGACCACTCCTTCTGCCATCGTCGTCGGTGGGGGACTGGCCGGCATGGTCGTTGCCCGCGAGCTGGCTCTGCGCGGCTGGAGGGTGATCCTGCTCGAGCGTTCCGGTCGTCTGGGAGGCAAGGCCGGCTCCGACATCAAGGGCGAACGCCTGGTGGAACATGGCTATCACGTCTTCCCGCAGTGGTATCCGAATGTGCGGGCCATCGTCGAGCGGATTGATGTGAAGCTGATCGACTTCGATCGCTATCACTTTCTCCTGCCCGGCGAGTATCCGCAAAGGATTACTGTGCGCGGACCCTCGGGGTTATCCGCCTTGTGGCACTACATCTTTAACGGTCTCCTGCCGTGGTATCACAACCTGCTCTATATCTACTCCGTGCTGGATATGATCAGCCGGCCGCTCTCCGAGAAGAGCTTCCTGGATCGCGTTAGCCAGATCGGCCTGATACGCGGGAAGTGGTACACGAGCGAGTCGGTCGCAGAGATGGGACAGGAGAATGTTCTCAAGGCGTCTGCCATTCCGGTGTATGACCTCAGCGCGATGACTGCCAAGCGGATCGCCGGCTACTGGGTGCGGCAGGGCAGTCCATTCCTTTCGATCCTGCCGGGAGATCTACAGACGGTATTCATCGATCCGCAGGTGCGTGAGCTCGAAGCAATGGGAGTCGAGATCCGTTATGACTCCGAGGTATGTGACGTAGTGATGCGGGATGGCGCTGTCGCTGCCATCGCTCTGCGCGACGGAACCGAGCTGTCGGCCGATATCTATGGCCTTTGCACTCCTTTTGAAGTCACCCGCACCTGGTTTCATGACAGCTTGTACGAAGCAGATCCCGAGCTCGGCAATATGCATCTGCTCGAAACTCAACCCATGGCCGCCCTGCACCTCCGCTTGCGGTGGGAGCTGCCTGACCTGCCTCGCGAACACGTGTTCCTTCATGGAAGTTACTACGGGCTTTCGTTCATCGAGGTCGGGCGTCACTGGAAGGGATCGGACAGTAAACCGCAGATTTCCTTTATCTCGAGTAACTACGGACCACTGACCGCAGTAAGTGAAGAAGGGGCGAAAGACCTGCTGCTGGAGGAGATCGGCGAGTACCTTCCCATCACAGCCGACGATGTCGAACATTGGGAGCTGAATCCAAACACTGACGTGCCTCTGTTCATCAACACCATTGGAGCCTGGTCGAACCGACCGCGGCCAAAGACCAGGATCAAAAACCTGTACCTGGCAGGGGACTATGTAAAGAACGCCATCGATCTGGCGTGCATGGAGGGCGCCGTCTCTGCTGCACTGGAGGCTGCTGCATGTATTCTCAACGACCACGGAGAGACCGAGTCGCTTCCGATTGTCCAGGTCCCGCTGGAGTGGCCGCGGGCATTGCTGGTATTTGTCCGCATCCTGATGATCCCCGTGGTGGCTGTAGCGCGGGTGATCGCCTGGCTCGAAGAAAAATTATCGCCGCATCGTCCGTACGCTTCGGAGGTCCGACGCAGGGCGACACCCGGACTGCAAATGGACCCGCGCCCGCCGCGCAAGTAGTAGCGCCTGGGATGCGGCATGCGGGGAAAGATCAAATTGAGCCTGAAAAAAGGCTTCTGTAACTATCGTATGGTCAGGTCGTCATGTAAGTATATTCTGACATGATTCGGTGTATTTTCATTCATTCTTGAAATCAAAGAACGATGGTTTTACTCAAGGAGGAAAAATGAATAGAGTGTTGGAAGATAAGCTGGATGCCCTTCACCTTCAACTTGCTGCTGTCAGGCAGCAATACGATGATTTAGCTCCTAAAGCCTCAGAGAACAAGGACCTGATACCTGAAATACGACGGAACCTCGCCAGGCAGATTGATTTAAATGGATGGCTGGGGCATTACTACGAACTGGCAGACTTGTATTGGAGATATGGAACCTGGTGCATGGACCAGGGCGATGCGGAAGCGGCACACAGAGCTTATGAAACAGTCATAGAGGATGTGATAGCAAGTTATAGAGAACGCCGCTGCCTCCAGGGATTTGAAGACTGGCAGCCGCTTTATGATTAACTGATGTTACACATCGTCTCGAAGGTTTGGGTGGAGAACAAGACTAGATTACCGGAAACCTTCGGGAAGTTCTGCGTGTGATTAAGAAACTGTCGTAATCAGCAGGGACGTCTCTAGGCAACCCTGCCAGGCATATTGGCTCAAGTCAAAATCAAGATATAAATCTGCCGGGAGTTCAGGCTCCCGGCAGATTTTCAAGCTACAGATTTCTTTGAGCGTTCTTGCTGTGGTTTATGGCAGCCCATCCCAATTGCCGGCGATGGGCACGTCGCCGGGGATGCCGAGATGGAACACGATATCCGCGATACCCGCCGTGTTAGAGTTGCGCAAGTAGAACGTCCCGTTGCGATACACGCCGATCGTGTCGATCCCATCCCCATCCCAGTCACCCACCACATGCTTGTCGCCTGGAATGCCATAATTGAGGGCAATATCTGCAAAACCGCTCACGTTGGTGTTCTTCAGGAAGATCATTCCACTGCTCGGACGGAAGACTCCGGTCGTGTCCTTCCCATCCCCATCCCAGTCACCGGCAATGCCCACATCACCGACATTGCCCAAGTAGAAGCTCAGCTCCGCCACACCTGCGCTGTTGCTGTTCTTCAGCAGAAACTGACCAGTCGAGGGACGATAGACCCCGATAGTGTCATCCCCATCTCCATCCCAGTCGCCAGCGATCGGCTGGTCACCGGATAGGCCGAAGGAGAAGACCATGTCTGCATTGCCAGGGGTATTGGAATTCCGCAGATAGAAACTACCATTGCGGTAGACACCAATCGTGACGTCTCCGTCCCCATCCCAGTCGCCTATCACCGGCTTATCGCCAGGTATACCGTAGGTGATCGACACATCGGCAACACCAGTGGTGTTGGAGTTCTTCAGGAACAATGGTCCACTACTGGGTCGATAGACACCCGTGGTATCACCTCCATGAGAAATGGAGTAAGTTACAACGTTATCCAGGCTGGTGCTGGTCAGGTTTCCATGATTCGCCGCGTCGTTTGCTACTCCTGCAGGAATGGCAGCGATCACTGTACCGGACGCTGTCATGCCGCTGACGGCGACGTTGAACGTTGTGCCATCGTTGGGAGCGATCTGGGTGACCATTGAGGTTGTCGCGCCGGCTGTACCGCTCAATACAACATCGCCCACTGAGAAGCCGCTGACCGCTTCACTAAAGACCGCGGTGAAATTGATTGAGGTGGCGATGGTTGGATCACCCTGACCGGCGGCTTGGTTGATGGTTACATCTGGCGGGACAATGTCTAGGATGTAGGTTACTGTGTTGTCGGTGCTGGTCGAGGCAGTATGATTGTTGCCTGCTGCATCCATCGCCGTGGCGGCTGGAACGCTGGCAATCACGGTGCCAGTGCCAGTCATTCCGCTGACGGCAACACTGTAGGTCGTGCCATCGTTCGGCGCAATTTCGGTGATTACGGCAGTGGTCGCACCCGCCGTGCCGCTGAGGTTTACATCACTGCTGCCATCGTCGAAGCCATTGACCGGCTCGCTGAAAACGACTTGGAAATTGATGGAGATGCTGCCGGTCGGGTCCACCTGCCCGGCAGTCTGGTTGATCGTTACTGTTGGAACAACGGTATCGAACGTCCGGATGAACTGGGATGCGGCACTATTGAGGTTGCCAGTACTATCCTGAGCCACCCCGGCGGCGATATCGGCGGTGACCAATCCCTGAGCGCTTGGGGTCAGGTCAAAGGTATAGGTGTCGCCGTCCACGGCCACGAAGTTGCTTAGCGCGGTATTGCTTACAGTAATGTCACCTGCATTAAAGACAGTCACATGCTCACTAAACTGGACAGTGACCGGGATCGGTGAAGTGTTCGTTGGGTTGGGTGCAGCGGAAGTCATCGCCACCGTCGGCGCGTCGCCATCGAAGGTGCGGCTGAACTGAGCCGCGACAGTGTTGTCATTCCCTGCTGTATCGGTTGCTACCCCGGCGGCGATATCGGCTGTAACCCATCCCTGACTGCTGGGTGTCAGGTCAAAGGTGTAGGTGTCGCCATCTACGGCGATGAAATTGCCTACTGTAGCATTCCCCAATGTAATGTCTCCTGCATTGAAGTCGGTCACATTCTCGCTGAACTGAGCCGTCACGGAGATTGGCAAAGTATTTGTTGGATCAGATGCGGCGGAAGTTATCGCCACCGTCGGAACGACGGTATCGAATGTGCGGCTGAGCTGGGATGCGGCAGTGTTGAGGTTACCGATACTGTCCTGAGCCACACCGGCGGCGATATCGGCTGTGACCCATCCCTGCCCGCCGGGGGTCAGATCGAAGGTGTAGGTGTCACCGTCCACCGCGATGAAGCTGTCTACAGTGCCGTTGCCCGCTGTAATGTCACCCGAATCGAAGCCCGTCACGTTCCTGCTGAACTGGACCGTTACCGGAATGGGTGAAGCGTTTATGGGATCGGGCGCGGCGGAAGTTATTGTTACGGTCAGCGCCGTGTTATCGACTGTATACTCCTGGTCGGTGGCCGGTTCGGTCTTGGGCAGGTTGTTGCCTGCGCGATCGGTAAGGAAGTCGGCAGGGGCGGCGCTGTTAAAGTCCAGGCTGACAGTGCCGTTGAAGCCGGCCAGATCGCCAGGGTCGTCATCTGTGCCGTCGAGGGTCACATCGAAGACCATGCCTCCACCACCAGTGCCGATGCCGTCAATCGCGGTGGTGATCGTGGCCGAGGGAGTGTTGTCGTGCACTACAAAGTCAGCGATACCTACGAACCGTACAGGCTCACTGAACGTGACGCGAAAGACGAGGATGTCGGCGTTGGTCGGGCTGGTAGACGGGTTGAAGCGCGTGAAGGAGGTCGTGGATGGTGCTATGGTATCGATGATGATGTCTTCAGTGGCGCCAAGGGAGTTAGCCGCGCCCGGAGACGCTAAGGTCAGGCCGGCATTATTGGTGACCGCATCCTGGATCGTGCCGCCATTGAGGGAAAGTGAGCTGGTGCTGACGTAATCCAGTTCATTGGACGGCGGGGCGGCCGGGTTGGTATTATCCCCGGTCTGGACGGTGTACGAAAAGGTCAGGATGTTAGTGCCGCTGCCACTGCTGTAGATCGCGTCGCGGTCGATGCCGTCCAGGTCCAGCGTCAGTGTGGGCGCGCCAGTTACGGTGACCATTTCACTGAAGGTGACTTGAATATTCACTACATCCCCGGCGTTACAGTAATCGATGAAGTTGACCTGAATACAGCCGGTGTTCGAGTTGCTGTCAACATTGGTCACTGTCGGCGCGGTTTGGTCAATGGTGTAGACGGCACCGCTGGATGACTGGGTGTAGGGCAGGTTGGTCACGTCATGTGAAAGACCTATGTCGTTCGCCATTCGTAGTTCAAGTGTGCCGTCGCCTGTGCCGGTGCTGGCGGTGACCGTCCACTGCGTGGCGGGAGAACCGCCGACTGCGGTCACGCCTGTGATCGCGGGTGAGCCGCCGAGGCCGCTGTTGACCAGGGTGAAGTTGCTGGAGGTAAGGCCGGAGACAGCGTTAGCGAAGGTAACACTCCAGGAGACAGAATCAGCATTGGTTGGGGATGAGGCGGCGCGGTTGATCGAGGAGACGGTTGTATCGGGCCGATCCACCGGAGTACAAGTCTCACTGCCAGTTTCGCAGTCGACCGTACCGCCGTTGGTGGTGAGCACATCTGGCAGCTCGTTGGACTCGACGGTGCCCTGAGTGGTGATCTTAGTGGTGCCGGCCGGCAAGGACGGACCGTTCACCGTCACCTGGAACTTGATCGTTACACTCTTACCCGCAGGCAGAGTGCCAATGGAGATTGGATCGGGATCGAGAGGACCCACCTGCGAAGGGGCAGGTTGCACAACCCGGAAGAGCGGTTTCCCGCCACCGAAGCTAGTCGAAGTGTTGACCACTGTATCTGCTGGCGCAATCGCTGAGGCTTGTTCAGAGGGTTTCATCGAAGCAGATGCAACGACGAGTGTGTTTGCGGAATTCAAGTTCGTAGTAGCTGCCGAAGCTAAGATCACCAGGTTGGTTTCAACGTGGTTTTGTGCGACAACCTGATTGTCATCGGGCAGCATGGCATTTGTCGGTACTGGAACCGCACAAGTTACGCCAGTTGTAATTGTGCCAGATGAAGAAGCTGTGGCACTGGTGTTGGCTGCTCCCATCGCCGCCACGCTTGCCTGCGGAATCCGTAACACGGCTGACAATGATTGTTGCAAAAAGATATTCTTGTTGGTTGTCGCGGTTAAGTTGTTTCCACCAATATTCGCACAGACTTCCACCCCAGGATCTTGCGAGATAATGACGATAGCATCTGCAACGCCGATGTTCGTTAGGGTGTTGTTTGTGATTGCTAGATTGTTGGTCGGACCACCACCCGTAACATCGTCATCAGCAAAATGCCGGATTGCTTCGCTGGCAGTATTGGCGATTTGGTTATTGTTGATGGTCAGATTCATAGTCTTTGTTCCATCGCGGTCAAGGATCTGAATCCCATCATCGCCGATCCCGCTGTAAGTCACAGATTCAAACGTAGACAAAGTTCCAATTTGATTGTTTTGTATCAAAAACGTTGTCGTCTGATTGCCAGTTGCGTCTGTGTCAATGCGGATGCCATCGCCCAAAACGACTCCGGTAATAATATTGCCTGTAATCCGCCCCGAGATCTCACCTTCGTGACCGATGAAGATGCCGTCGCCTGACGCATCGTGAATTCGATTATTCGTAACATCGAAGAAAAAGTTCGACGCGGTCCCTTCCGAAGAAAACGTCATTGTTGGCGGTGTTGGAAAATTGTCGGGACCACCTGTGCCAATGTCAACATTGTTATCAATGTTCATATCAATCGTGCCACTGTTCTGCGCGACGATATTCATACTGCCGCCTTCCAGGTCTTGAAAGCGCGAGTTGCTGATGTTGACATTGATAGTGGAGGTTCCCTCGGCAAAAATATCAATGCCTTCCTCGCCATTCGTGTCGCTGTTATTGTTTATACGAACATTTGTAACGTTGACTGTAAGCGTGCCGGATTGATTGCCAACATGGATGCCGACATCTTCAAAGTTCTGGATAGTCGTGTCAGCAACCGTCATTGTGCCGAGAATATTGTTCACACTCAAGGTGTCGAAATACAAAGCCGATTCGTTATCCGCGTTACCTGGGCTTTCCATAAAGCCATTGAGGAAGGCGAAAGTCGGCGTTGCGCCACCGCTACCATCGCTCATCCCTGTTCCATTAACGCCATGACTGCCTGTGTTGGCAATATACATGCGCGTGAACGAAACATTCTTGGCATTCGTCAACGCGACTCCTGCCCCTGTGGTATTTTGGATTGCGCCACCCGTGCAAGTTACGGCGGAGGTGCAAGTACCACCATTTCCAGTGACTTTCAAACCGCCGTTGCCGGTGGTGTTGAGGACAATACCACTCGAAGCGCCATTTGCCGAAATACTCCGGAATTCCAGGTTGTTCGCACCCATAGTCGTACTGACGATGTTGAGCGCCGTGCCAGTGGTGGTCGTGAGGGTGTTGACCGCTGCACCAGTCGCCGCCGGGTTACAGGGATTCTCATCACAGACTTCGACTGCTGTCGCTCCAGCCGTGGCGGTGAAAGCCGGACTGGACCCGGTCGAGAGCAGGAGTCCACCCGAAAAGCGGATGGTGGCGCTGTCATTGTTCGTCAGCGTGATGCCGCTCCCGTCGCCATCGTTACCATCCGTGATCGCGCCGGTGAAGGCATAGGTCGGGCTGCCGCTGGTCACGTCCACAATCTGGATGAGCGAGCCGGTGTCGTCTGTGATGGTTCCGTTGTAAGTGACAGAAACGGTCGCCGTGCTCATCAGGTTACCGTCGATGAAGAAGTCTGTCGTTCCCGCGTTAGTGATGGAGCTGCCAGATGTTGCCGTGAACGTCCCGCTCACTTCGAGCATCGAGACGCCGGTGGTTGTGCTGTTCGTGCTGGTTAGGGAATTTAAGGCAAGGTTGACTGCTATTTCCGTCAGGTTGGCGGCCGGCCCGCCGGTAGCATCCAGAGTCGGTGTGCCAGTATTGGCCGTTATGCGTGTGCCTGTGCCTGAGCTTAAGAAGTTGGAGGTTGTGCCGTCCACCAGAAGCGCAGCGCCGTTGGCGTAAACGTCGAGGTCGCTAAAGCTCAGGTCGCCGCGCACGTTGTTCAACACCAGGCCCGCGCTGCCAACGGCATTGCCGGACTGCCCAATGGCTGCAGTCCCACCCGAAACAAGATCGTAATCCGAGTCGGGGTTACTGTCGAAGAGCACTGACCCGCCGGTGCCGACGACGCTGATACCGATCCCGCCGGTATTGCCATGCACCACGTTGTCGTCAAAGGTCGTGACGGTCACATTACCAGCCGTGCGCGCGATATCGATGCCGTTGCCGGTGGCCGTGACGGTGTTGTCGTGAATGTTGATGGTCAGGGTCCCGCCGCCACCGCCGTTGACGTCCACACCTTCTGCGCCCGCCCCGCTAATCACGTTATTGCCCAGTTCGAAACTGCCGCTAAAGGTGCTATGGGTGGTGACATCCACGGCATTCGCGCTGGCAGCGGTGCCTGAAATATCCAAACCGCGAATTTCAACGCCGCTAAAGCTATCTCCAATGTCTATTGTGCTAAGCGTAACGCCATTGCCGGCAGCATTGCCAATGGCCGGCCGGCTTCCGTCGTTATGCAAATGGGTCGGGTTGGGGCCGCCGACGCTCTGGTGGACGAGGCCGACTGCCACTTCAAGGTCCACAGCTTCACCGATCAGGCGCTGGCCGTTTTTAAGGATGACGCCATTGTTCTGGCCGGTCAAGTCGCCCCCGGCGTGGAAAACGAAAATCGTGTCGTTGAGGCCCGAAGCAGTCTGCGCCTCAAGCAGGGTGTCAAACGGGTCGGTCGAACGGCCCAGGCCGCCCGCACCCGCATTATTATTGACGTACCAGACCTCCTGCGCATTGACGTTGATCGTGACGCGGCCCGCGCTCGTCAACGCGCCGCTGCCAACCGCGCCATCATCGGTAATCACGTAATCGAAGTGATCGGCGCCGCTAAAACCAACCGGGGGGATGTAAGAGAAATTGCCATCGCCCTCTACTGTCACAGTACCGCCCGACTCAGTCGCAGTCGTGAAAGGGGCAGTGGTGTCCGCTTCAACAGACAGGAGCGTGAAGCTATCACCAAGGAACTCCGTGTCGTTGTCGAACAGGCTGTCGATGGCAGCGCCTGTGACCTTCACCGAGGGGCTGCCGCTGGCCGTCACGCCTACCTCCAGCAGGGTGTTGCCGATGGTCGCGTAACTGTCATTCGCAGCTAAAGGTGAAACATTGACCGAACCAGCGACCAGGGTAGTATTTAAATCAATGATGTCCTGAAAAGTAACGCCGGTGGCCGGGTCTGCACCACTGTTCTGGATAACCGCAGTATATTCGATGGTCTCACCGGGATCCGCTTTACCATCCGCAGCTTCACCGAGGGGAACGCCATCATTGACGATGGTGTCGGTCAGGGTTGCTGCAACAGCTGGCGCATACGATGGACTTGCGGCGACCGTTTGCGCAGGGAAGATGGAAGTAATAAGAAGGGAAATCAGGACAAATGTAACTACGAACAGATTTGTATGACGACGCATGCAGGTCTCCGATCCAAAAAGAATTCAAGAATTATCAGCCGCGCGGCGGGAAAACGCCTTGCAGCGCGATGCAGAAATAGAAAGTCAGGTAAGGTTGCATATTGTTATGCGGCTGATCTCCGCCAACTGTGGCAAGAGCCTGAGGTGCCATTTGAACTAGGTTGCTGGTGAGCGACCCATAAATTCGGTTAGCATTCTGTTGGCTTCCTGGGACAGCCGAATTCGGCTGTTTTTGTCCCTCTTCGTCGGCGGCAGTGTTAGAAGCATTTAGGCTATGGCTATGGGTGGGGATTTCAGACTCAAGCAATGTAACCGTCTCAGAACCACCAGTTTCACCGAGGTCGTGAAGCGAAAGCCCGGGTCCTTGCCCAGGGTGCATAGGCGCTCGGCCCTGCAGGTCAGGCAGGGCAAAGTTGGACATGCCGTTACCCCCGTAGGTGGTACCCAACAGAGAAAATAAGGCGGTGTTTTGTGAAAGCGGCAATAACTGCCCGTCACACCAGGCCCAGCCTCTGGGGGCAAAGTTGAACGGGAAGATACGGATTTCAGCGACAAACGGGTCAGCCATGTTTTATTCTCCTGGTCTAAGTGGGGGATGGGAAAACCCCGAAGAGCGAAATAATGAAATCAACGCACAAATACGGCTGAAAATTGGTGTGTGGTTGACTGCCCCCTATGGAACCTATTGAAAGTGGACTGAGAGATACAAAGGGCCCGCTAGTCACATAAGCATTAGCCGTTGCCGCTTGTGCAAAAACTTTAGTTGATGGTTGATTCTCGCTGGCAAGTGAACCATTCGCCAATTGGGAATGAGAATGTGCCGGAATCTGATTCACTGTGAGCGTGATCTCTTCCGCTCCACCAGTTTCAGCCAGAATAAAGCCGTTGCTCTGATGAATCGGAATACGCCCACGCAGGTCTGGCAATGCGAAAGTAGAGAGCCCATCGCCGCCATAGGTGGTACCGATTAACTGGAATAAGGTTTCGTTTTCAGAAATGGGGAGCAGTTGTCCCTCACAGAACATCCAGCCCGAAGGTGCAAAGTTACCTGCGAACATTCGGATTTCACCAACATAAGGTTGTGCCATGATTTATCTCCTTTAGTTCGGGCTGGGGAAGATGCCCTGCAGCGCAATACAGAAACTCAACGTCAGGAAGGGTTGCATGTTCAGGTGTGCCTGGCTACCACCGATGTTACCCACGGCTTGAGTCGCCATAGAAATCAAGTTTGTTGGCTCACCATACATTTGCGAGCCCGAACGCGCATAACCCAAGCTAGCTGAAGGTGTGGCTGCAGAGGCATTGCTGCTTGTGGCATTCGCCGCATGTGTATGCTCTGGAAGTTCGGCAATCGAGAGCGTGTGCGCCTGCTCGCCGCCTTGCTCGCCCAGGGTATGCCCACTGCCCACATGAATGGGTGTACGGCCCTGCAAATTGGGAAGCCCAAAATTTACGCGCCCATCGCCGCCAAAAGTTGTCCCTAACAATGAAAATAGGGCCTGGTTTTGATTAATGGGAAGCAATTGTCCATTGCATAGCGCCCAGCCTTTGGGAGCAAAGACGAACGACATGATTCTGATCTCTGATAAAAAAGGTTCAGCCATAGTTATTTCTCCTTTTATGTAAAGATGGCTTCATAACGCATACGGCCTGCTTCTGCGCCAAGCGGAACGATAAAGATATCGAGCGTTTCCAGTTTTTCATTCATCATTTGGTAGGTGTGCTGCTGCAAATATTGCTGGCTAACGGGTCCAAGAAAGTGAAGTGAAAATGGAGTACGGAACCCGGTTCGAATTGCTGTACCTAGTTCTGTCACGCTGACCAATTGCAGGTCAATCGTCCTGGCATCATTCAGATGAATAGAAAATATCTGGTCGAGCTGTGACTGGAAGTCTGTGAGTTGTAAAGATTCATTCATGCCTGGACTCCTCTTTATATTCAGGTGACCATTCCATCAACAAATACACACCTTTATCTTCCTTTTGACGAAACCCCATGCGCTGATACAAGCGCATGGCCGGGTTGAATTGTTCGACATGGATGGTTACCGGCAGGTGAAGATTTTTCCCGCGTTCCAATATGCCTTGAAGCAGAACTGAACCGATGCCCAGGTTGCGATACTCAGGCAGCAAAGCAATATCCATGATACGGATCTCATCTTCTCTTGTATGAATATAAAGACGACCAATCGGTTGATCGTTCAGAGTGATCACTTGAAATTCTGCGCCCAGATAATTTGCAATATAGAACTGAGATTGAGCGTTGAACTGCATACGGAGAAATGCTTCCTGTTGCTCTGTGTTCCAATCCACCAAATTCATTTCATCGGTGCGTGTACTGGCATAGACGGAAAATAAAAAGTCTATATCAGCCTCCGCCACAGGTCTCAGACTTATCATCATGATCGAGCTGCCTTCGCGGTGCAAAGGAGACGAAAGCCTGTCAGTCATTAATCGGTCTTCCATTGCCTGCCGTCATTGGAAAGAAACAACTGAAAATGATATCCCATAAAACCGACCCGGGCATACATCTGATCGGCGGCATCTGTGAAAAGATCATCGATGGAATATTGTGAACCCAGGCGAGCATGCAATTGCCATGTCTCACCGGCATCTTCTGATACAAAAATATCCCCATCATTCCTATACCCACGAAAAAGCCTCCCCTGGAATTTTGTCTCCACGGGCAATGCGGCTAGCTGACGGGATAACCCTGTCAGCAATAAAGCTGAGCCTAAACCCGCTCTGGATAATTTGAGGAATTCACGTCTCTGCATTCCATGCTCCTATTGAATGGTTTCATTGTGCGCTTCGTAGAAATGCCCTTAGCAGGAAAATTACAGCAGATCATTGCGCAAGAGAATAAACAAAGAATTGACCAATACTATCGTATTAAAAAGAAGAAAAGCTTCACTTTTCAATAGTATTAACCCTTCGTAAGGTGTATGCAAACAAAATGACCACTTTTCATGCCTCCTCAACGTTGTTGGCTCATCAGGACTGAGCCGCTTGATGCTAATGCTTACAAAACCTAGCCAATCCGCCAAAGCAGCCAGCCCGTATATTTAGGTGGCAGCCGCGCCGCGGTTGTAAAACTTCTTGTGAGGAGATTGGAGACAGAGCATAATCGGAAACGTTTCTTTTTGTTTGGCGCACTGCCAGTCACATCATCGTCAGCCAATAGCTGGGATATTAAAAGACAACAGGGTACAGAAAACCACCCAAACTGTTCTCTGAAAATAGATGATCTCCCTTCCCAGAATCGGGAAGGGAGATTTCTTTTACAGCTTGTCTCATAAAAAGGAATACTTTGAAAAATCCGCGGACATGGAAGATACTATGAGGATGACTAATGTCAGCTTGAAATGAAGATAAATTTCTTTTACAATAATAGAGCCGCTGGAAAGACACGATTTTATCTTTGAAAGGAGGTGCAGCTGAACAGAGATTCATGTTCGCATCTGTATTCTGCAGATGTGAGAAAGACAAATCAAATTTCACCTATGTTTTGAGGAGAACATAATGAAAGCAAAGAAAGCCTTTACATGGTTTGCAACCTTGCTTCTCATCGCTACCCTCATCATAGCTGTTCCTGCAGCAGCCGCGCCCGAAGAGGCGCCAGCCTTCCAGACACAGAGTGGGGTCTTCTCACTGCCAGAGGCGTTTGATGTTTCACCTACATTGTCCAGTCTAGTCGCGGCCAATCCGCCCGACCCCGGTCCTCCAACTGATGAAGTGATTGAAATCCGGCCCGATCCAGGTACGGCGATCACACAAAACAGAAGCTTTTCAGGCGATGGAGCGATAAGCCCAGGAACATCGGCAAGATCGTCATCATCGTCCACATCCGCGTTGGCAATCTCAGCTCCCCTGGCAAACTTTGAAGGGTTGAGCAATCAGGATAACTTCAATGTGTTCGGATTCCGCGTCAACCCACCCGACCCGGTAGGCGATGTGGGTCCCAACCATTATGTTGAAATGATCAACCTGGTCTTTGCCGTATACTCCAAGACCGGAACACTGCTGCTTGGACCCGTCGATACCGGAACACTGTGGGCCGGTTTTGCAGTTGAGGACTGCACCGATCCCTCCGGAGATCCAATCGTGATCTACGATCAGTTCGTGGATCGCTGGATCCTTAGCCAGTTCACAACTCGTGGGCTGGATGACCCATCGCTGCCTTTCTATAACTGTGTAGCGATCTCACAAACCGGCGACCCAACGGGAGCCTACTACCGCTACGCGTTTATCACGCAGGCGGACCCGGATGGCGGCTTCTTCTTCCCCGACTATCCCAAATACGGTGTGTGGACCCATTCATATATCATGACTACCCGCGACTTCGGAACTGTGGACGGTTACGGCATCAGTGTTTACGCATTGGAGAAGAACAAGATGGTTAATGGGCAACCCGATGCTCGTGCGGTGCAGTTCTTCCTTGACTCGGATGTTGTGCCGCTCAATCTGATCGGAGATGGCCTGCTGCCGCCGGATATCGATGGTAAACAAAAGCCCAAGAACGAAGATGCGGCGCCGATTGTTGGCACCCAGGACGACGGAGCTGGATACGGTGCAACATTTGATGCGATCAATATTTGGGATTTCTCTGTGAAGTGGCGCTCCACTCCTACGGCATCGCTTACACTCAATGCACAGTTACCGACAGCCGCATTCGACTCGATCTTCCCCTGCGCGCCAACTTCGCGGGATTGCCTCCCACAACCCGGTATTACCAACCCTGCTCAATTCCTGGACATTCTCTCATACCGTCAAAGACCGACCTGGCGCCTCGCCTACCGCAACTTTAAGACGTATGACGCCATGGTAACCAACCAATCTGTTGAGGCGCTACCCGGCATTGCAGGTGTGCGCTGGTATGAGATCAGAAGGGTTGACAATACCTACTCAATCTACCAGCAGGGAACCTATGCTCCAACTGATGGTGTCCATCGCTGGATGGGCAGCGCTGCCCAGGACGAGAACGGCAACATCGCTCTGGGCTATAGTGTGGTTAATGCGACGACGGTCTTCCCGGGCATTCGCTACACCGGACGACTGGCTGGCGACCCATTAGGGCAGATGACTTTGGGTGAAGGGATTGTTATCAATGGCTCTGGAGTGCAGACAACAACCAACTCCCGCTGGGGTGACTACACTTCATTGAATATTGACCCGGTGGATGACTGTACCTTCTGGTATGTGAACGAATACTATACCGCGGCCGGACAGGCTTCCAGCACGGCAGGCTGGCAGACCCGCATCGCCAGTTTCAAGTTGCCGGGGTGCTAATTTAGAACGTCAGGACTTCCAGCAGCGCCAGCGAAAGTTTTCGTATATAACACATCCCCCAAGTTCATCCAACTTGGGGGATGTGGCAAATTTGTTCATAGCTGACATACTTTTTTCTCAGGCTGCCCAGAAAAAACAGATCGGCAGGAACCACAGCGAGGTAGCCGCACGGTTTGCTTTGCATTTATGACAAATAACTATGACTCGTGACGAGGACATCTATAAACTATTTGATTCTTAATCCAGGACCGGCCAAGGTTCGAACTGCTATTAGGCGTTTATAATGTTTACTTGGCTATGACCACCAACCTCCCCTCAGGAACTGTCGCCCTTTTTACTCATTGTTTCCTCAACAGACTGCCTGCAAACAAGAATGACACCAACAAGAACAGTTGATCAATAACATACAATGCGGCAATAAGTAGACAAATTCCTTCATGACTCACCTGCTCGTCATCAGGGCCCATCACCTTGGCGGCGAGCATTTATTCATGCACACAGGTTTAAACAAATCCTTGGAAAGGACGATTGTGATGACAAGCACATCAGTGATTGACGCAGATATCCATCCCACACCTGACGCAGTTCGTGTGGCGGAGCGTTTGCCTGAGCCCTGGCGCAGGCGTTATTTAAGCGGCAATAGAGGTCCCGGCTACCTGAACTACTGGAATCCCAACGGCGTTCATCGTGCTGATGCCATCACCGAGGATGGCGAGCGCATTGAAGGCAGCGCTGTGCATCTCGCACGCCAGTTCTTCGATGTCTACAAGATCGAGTTCGGCATCCTCAACCCCGAAAACATCCTGAGCATTGGCTTGTCGCCAGAGCCCAATTATGCGGCCGCGCAAGCATCGGCGATCAATGATGTTTTTATAGAGGAGTGGCTACCGGCTGACCCGCGCTTTCGTTATTCGCTCGCGGTCACACCTAACGACCCAGAGTGGGCAGCGCAAGAGATCCACCGGCTTGGAGATCATCCAGGCGTGGTGCAGGTACTGATGCCGAGTGGCGCGCGCATTCCCTATGGCCAGCGTATCTTTCATCCCATCTACGCGGCGGCCGTCGAGCATGGATTGCCCGTGGCGATCCACCCCGGGACCGAGGGAGTCGGCATCTCGGGCGCTCCAACGGCGGCCGGGTATCCAAGCAGCTATCTGGAATGGCACACCGGACTCGTGGGCAGCTTCATCGCTCACCTGATCAGCCTGGTGACCGAAGGGGTTTTTATCAAATTTCCACAGCTAAAGTTTGTGCTGGTCGAGGGAGGTGTCTGTTGGCTGCCACCGTTACTTTGGCGGCTGGATAAAAACTGGCGTGCGCTGCGCCAGACGGCTCCCTGGCTCGACCGGTTGCCCAGCGAGATCGTCTTCGAGCACATTTACCTCACCACCCAGCCGATAGAAGAGCCCGATCGACCTGAGCACTTTCACAGGATGCTCGAGATGTTTCCAGCTGATCGCATGTTGCTGTTCTCGAGCGATTTTCCTCATTGGGATGGCGACACTCCCGATTTCGCTGCGCGTAATTTTCCTGCCAGCCTGCGAGACGGTGTAATGCACGAGACAGCTCGCGCATTGTACCGACTGACGGAGTCCGGGCGTGGATAAGCGGCGATACATCGTCGCCCGGACGGAGGATATCCCACCGGGTACGCGGCGGGTTGTTACGCTGGAAGATCGTTCAATTGGCATCTTCAATGTGCATGGACGATATGTGGGTGTTCTGAACGTCTGTCCTCACGAGTTTGCACCGGTCTGCCTCGGTCGTCTGGGCGGCACTACACTCCCATCGGCTCCGGGTGAATGGCTATGGGGACGCGAAGGCGAGATCCTTGCCTGCCCCTGGCATGGTTGGGAGTTTGATCTGCTTACCGGTGCCTGCCTGACCGATCGACGCCGGTTACGGCTTTATGAGGTGATCATCGAGGACGATCAGATAATTGTTGTGATGTAACAGCAGCATTTCCGTTTAATTAGCTACGCGTGTATAAGCTTATGTTTGTGCTATAGTGATGGTATCGTCACGTCATGACTATATCATCCAAAGTCCGTATGGGCTTGCATACCGGGGAGGCTGTTGCTCAAGCCGGACTCTATACAGGCTATCTCACTCTAAGCCGGGTGCAACGCGTAATGTCCGCGGGACATGGTATGCAAATCCTCCTGTCCGGCAACACGCGCGAACTCGTGCAGGATTCTCTTCCGCAAGCAACCGACCTGCTTGATTTGGGCGAGAGGCGCCTGAAAAACAATCTGCACCCTGAACATTTATATCAGGTGGCTCTACCGTTTTTAATGGGAAAGCCAAACCCTCAGCCACGGAGTTCACGAATTCGCACGGATTTGATTAAAAAATTCGTGAAATCCGTGTAAATTCGTGGCAAAGAATCTTCGTACAGGTTGTGATCCCGCCCGAAACGGGAGAGCCGATCAGGTAAATGTATGGGGACTCAACACAACGTTCCCGCCGTTGAAGACCCTGGATTCATTTCCCAATAACCTGCCGGTTCAAATCACGTCGTTCGTCGGTCGCAAGAAGGAGATTTGTGAGATCAAGCGCGCCCTCAATCATCATCTTCTTGTTACACTCATCGGTACGGGCGGGACTGGCAAGACGCGCCTCTCGTTGCAGGTTGCGGCGGACCTGCTCGATTATGTCGAACATGGGATCTGGTTCGTTGAACTGGCGCCATTGACCGATCCTGAACTCATTCCACAGACGATACTCTCAGCCATTGGCATTCAAGACCAGGCAGGCAATTCACCCCTTGAATTCCTGAAAAGTTACCTGCGCGACAAGTATACATTGATCATCTTTGACAACTGTGAACATCTCATCGCCGCCTGCGCAAAAACGGCAGAAGCATTGCTTAATGCCGCGCCCAATCTCAACATCCTGGCATCCAGCCGGGAAGCGCTGGGAGTTAAAGGGGGAAAAACGTACCATGTCCCATCGCTTTCCCTGCCCGACCCGAAGCAAACATCGGATCTCGAGCAAATCGATGATCACCGCCAGCCGGTGGAGCAGGTATCGGTAGATCGTGATCGGGCTGTGATTCAGTCACAATCAGCGCCCGCGCGTTTGACGTGGCTTGTGCAAGCGGCAGGGAAATGTCGCTTGCACAAGCAATTGCTTTGGCATTCGATAGTCACTCTGTTTGAGCCTCCCCTTTCGCCTCACGTGTAGTTTCAGGCGCGCTATCCCTCGCGAAGCATACCCGAAGGGTGCGGCAGCGATTACCAGGGAGCGGACTCTCTAACAACTTTATAGCAATCTCTTGGGGAGTGACATAACAAGCCAACAAGTTTTTGCGATATACTCATTTTTAAATCTACTCATCCAGTCAGTATCAATGAGCGCGAATAAACCACACCATATTGGGACACTCTCACCGGAAATGACACTCCTGGGCCTGCTCTACCAGGAATCAGGACATGGCTACGACCTGCATCGAAAAGTCGTTACCGACCTTGGTTACGTTTGGCATCTCAGTCAAAGTCAGGCATATGCGATTCTGAAAAGATTGGAAGCAAGAGGTGACATTTCGGCACAGGAAATTCCTCAGGAAAAGTTACCTCCTCGCCAATTGCTGCACATGACTGAACAAGGAAGAAAGAACTTCCTGGAATGGCTGGATACTCCAAGCGGCGGTAGCACACGTGCAATCCGTATGGAATTTATCACCCGCCTGTATTTCATGAATATGTATTTCTCCGAAAAAATTAAACAGACTTTTGATCAACAGCGTGGGGAAACAAAGACGAATGTCAAGCGATTGGAAAAAACACTGGCAGAGATACCCGCTGAACAGATCTACAATCAGATGAGCGTAGAAATGCGCTTAAAGCAACTGAATTTAGTCCTGGAGTGGCTGGACGAGATCCAAAAGAATTTTCAAAGTGTTGGAAGGTGGACATTGTGACAGTTAAGGAATTCCTGATGAAGCCAATAGGAATAATCCAATAATTTATTAACTCACTTTACTCACCCTCACCCTTCGGGAGAGGGTGAGTTTTGGGATGGTCATCTCCCGCTCTTGTGGGCTGACGACGGTCTCCAGTAGTCTAGCCATGCTACTGGGGATAAAAGAGAATAGTGTGCGTCAACGTTTGCGGGAGTGGTACTATGCCAAAGAGAACAAACGCGGCGCAGGGAGATGCGAGGTAGATGTAAGCCAAAGCTTTGTTCCTTTGCTGGGATGGATTTTATCCTGGTGGCCTGCCAATGAAAAACGATTAGCGCTGGCGATGGATGCCAGCAGTCTCGGACAGCGCTTAGTGGTTTTGGCAATTAGTGTTGTCTACCGAGGCTGCGCAATCCCGGTGGCTTGGCGGGTTCTCCCTGCTATTGAAAAAGGATCATGGAAAGAGCCTTGACTGGCTTTATTCTCTCATTTTGAAGAAGAGATTCCAGCAGATTGGGTCGTCATTGTGTTAGCAGACCGTGGGCTGTATGCAAAATGGCTTTGGGAGGCCATTCGAAAATGCAAATGGCATCCATTCTTGCGGATCAATATTTGATCCTTATCCTCACCTCGCTCATTGCCCACAGACCCAGCCCCTTGGAAAATTTATTCCCGAACCTTGGCCCACATGATTTACCTACCCCTGACAGGGGGCCGGGTGGGGGTCGGTCTATGGCTCGCTTACGGTCACAGAGTCAAACGATACGATCACAGGGACATTCTCATAAGAGGCGGCTGTCACACCTACCTTGCCCTCTACCAGCTTGAAACGGCTGACATCCACATTACGGATGATCGTTTCGCCGATCAATAAAGTAAGGGTTGTACCAGTACATATCAAGCCGATTTGCTGTTCCGTTCCACTCTGCTGGATGGCATTCGATGAACCATCAGCGATTGGCATATATGCTGCTATGCCGCTGGCCAGCCATTTACCGTAAAGCACGCTATACGTTCCATCGGTGGAGACGTTGTATTCAAACCAGCCATCCGTTTCGCTGTAGCGGCAGACGACACCCGCGGAGGCAGGGCTCATGGCGTTGTTAATAAATCTTGTGTCGACTCGGACGTTATCGTAATCCTCGGGTCCATACAGAGAATAGACCCAGGTATAGGCCGCATCCATTTGAACGAGCAGGCGGCTGTTCTCCAGGGTGATATTCGGGACAGCCTCATTGCCGGCCTGGAGGATGGCCCAGCCTGCCAGGGAGGAGTCAAATTCTATGGTGAAATATCTGGGAAAGGGAGTCGGAGTGGGCTCAGAGGTTCGCGAAGCAGTCGGCGCGGGGGTTTCAGTAACAGGAACCGGCGTCGGAGAAGCCGTCTCGGTTGGGAAAAGCGGCGCGACCGGAGTAGCGGTCGAGGATTGGCCCCCTAAAGGGGACGCGCAGGCAGTTACGAGGAGGAGACATCCAAGGAGAAAGAATTTTTTCATAGCGCATATTAAAACACAATTGTCCGGCACTTTGACTGGACAACTGGAATGTGTCCACATACCAGGTTTTCAATTCAATC
>DATFET010000528.1:0-4840 GCA_035250835.1 Anaerolineales bacterium | reverse complement strand
ATGCCATCCCCATGATTTATCAGGGCGAAGTGGCAATCGTTATGGACTGGTTCGACAAATTGCCGGAGGCGCTCGTACAGCATTCTCCCATGATGTGTATTAGCAAAGCCTGGGCGCTGGCCCTGATGCAACACCCGACACGCGGGCAAGAACTTGCACAGGCAATACGGGAAGCTGACCTTGCCTTGAACCTGTCCAATGCGGGTGAAGCGCTACGAAACCTGGTTGCCGGCCACGCAGCGAGTATTCAGGCCTATGTCATGCAGGGAGCGTCCCTGAACAGGGCAGAGGCAGGAAAGCTCATCGAGATGGCGCAAAGAGCGCGACGACTCTTGCCCGAAAATGAAAAAGCGATCCATAGTGTCAATGCTTTGCTCATCGGTTACGGGCATGTAGCGCTTGCTGATTTCGCGCCGGCAGAGAAGGCTTACGCACAGGCATTCGAGGATGGGATTGCCGGCGGAAATTTTTATGCTGGCGTTTACGGGGCGATTTACTTGGTTGTCATGGCAATCATGAAAGGACAGCTCAAAGACGCCTCGCAGATGTGCCTGACGTATATAGACCAGTTCAACCGGTTCGTGGCCGGGCAAAGGTTTCCACCCATCGGCGATCTTTACAGCGTGAAGGGCAGCCTCCTTCTGGAAGAAAATCGTCTGGTCGAAGCCGAAGAGGCATTGATGCATGGCTTGAGCCTCATACATCTGACCGCCGAATATGAAGCACATATCAGAGGCTATTCAGCCTTGGCGCGCTTGCGCTTCATTCAGGGTAACCAGGCAGGAATGCAGGAGAGCCTGAGCTTTTTCGAAGGAAACCGGAAGGAAAGCGACCTTTATGGACAGGCTCTGCGACACCGTTTCTCAGTGCATGGAGCGCTGGTGAACGAAACGATTCTTGAGGAAGCCCGTCATTGGATAACACCGTTTTCAACCCGATTCCATTCTTTGCCTGATATTGACAGCGCCGATCTTGTGAACCGGCTCCGTTATCTGACGTACCTGGGCGCTGCGCATGTCCTGATCCGGTTGGCGGTACGAAACCCTCAGGCGTATTCATTGCGGAATGTCCACGATTACTTTGTCCGCCAGGAAAAGTTTGCCGAAGCCCACAAATTTCTTGGTTGGTCGATTGAGATTTGGATACTCAGGGCGTTGGCGTACCACGTAGAAGGAAAGCCGAATGACGCGCACCGCATAATCCTATCCGCGCTGGAAGCGGCCGCGCCGCGAGGATATTTCCGAATCTTCCTGGATGAAGCCGACCTCATGCGTCCTCTATTGGAGTCCATGGAGTCTCGCGTGAAAGATAATGATCTCTCCGTTTTTGTCGAGCGTTTGCTGGATGCAATGCCGGGTGAGTCCATCCAGGCCAAAACCCACCTGCCGCACGAAGCATTACTAACGGATCGGGAACTTGAAGTGCTGCGTTTGTTGGTTGCCGGGGAATCCTACAAGGAAATGGGACAGAAACTTTTCCTGAGCCTTAACACCGTTCAATTCCACGTCAAGAGTATCTATCGCAAACTTTCGGTCAACAAACGGGTACAAGCGATCCGGAAAGCGCAGGAGATGAAACTGATCTGAAGAAGTCGGCAGAACCACATATTCCATAGCCCAGGAACCACATATTTATGTGGTTCTTTTTTTGGGCTGGAGTCCTAGAATGCAATCGAGATGACAAATGCAGGTTTCAATGGAGGTGTCGAAATGAAAAAGCGAAAACTATTGTTTTGGATACTTAGTGGGGTCATCCTGATCGTCGGGTTATTCGTGGTAGGGTTGGGCATACTGGGCCGTCTCCCCTGGCAGAGCGGTGATCTCTATGAAGATCCGCGAGGGCGTTTTACTATGGAGATCGACCCCAGTTGGGAAAAGGTCGAGACAGATGGCTCCTACGCGCAGTTCAAGCTGCCAGACCCACCCGTAAATCTGTATATGCTTGTCCTTGATGCCAACACAATTAATGACGCATTTTCTCAGGCGATGGGAGTTGTTGGATTTGACCCGGGATTGCTCAGCGGGAACAGCGTTACCACTTTTGGCGACTGGCATGCCTACCAGCAGGATGACAGCGCGGGGTTGACCTACGCGCTGGCGGGCCAGATCGTGAGTGATAAGGCCTACGTCATGATCGTCAAGACAGACCGGCCGGGCGTATCGGTCGAAAGCGCCGCCCTCCTGGGTGCGCTGTATTCAATAAAGATTTCTGGTAAAGAAGAAATCGTGTTTGAAAGCTACGCCGACGTGGAAGCGCTGGTGCTAAAAGAGGTGGACCGCCTGACAGGCAGCAGTCTCTCGATTGCGCTGTTTCACCAGGGTGAAATCGTCTACACCTATGTCTATGGCGTAGCCAATCCGGCGGCGGGGATTCCGGCCGACGCACAGACAATCTACCAGTATGGCTCGATGACAAAAGTCGTTACTGCTACTGCCGTGATGCAGTTGGTGGAACAGGGTAAAGTGGATTTGGATGCGTGGCCGGGTGAATATATCCCCGAATTTCCAGAACAGTGGAACGTCACCGTGCGCCAACTCCTTGATCACGCCGCCTGCATGCCGTATGGCGATCGCCTGACAGATGGACTGATCGTCTATCCCGGAGAATCCTTTCCCCCCATGGAAGAAATATTCACCGCTTACGTCAAGGATTATCCCGATCTGGTGTGCAAGCCAGGCAAAGCCTCTGCATACAACAACCCACCTTTCCTGGCGCTGGCGCGCATTATCGAAGAGGTCAGTGGAGAACCCTATGATACGTACGTAGTCAATCACCTTTTGACCCCCCTGGGGATGGAATCAACCAGTTTCCAGTTTGTCGAGGCAGAGGAACGCTATGCCAAGGACCTGTACCCTGCTGCCAAGGTCGATGATTTCATTGCTCAGCTGAATGACTATCGCGGTCCCGGTCAGGAAAAGGTCGTGCTGCAAAGAGGCGAGCCTTTTGTCACCCTTGTCGACTATCAGATCCTACCGCCCTGGGGTGGATTGCGCGGCACGCCCAGCGACGCGGTGCATTTCCTGCAAATGCATCTGAGCGGCGGGCGTTATGGGGATCACCAGATCTTGCAGCCGGAAACCGTCGCGGCCATGCAACAAAATCAATCGGCTCTAGATGGTTCCCCCCTGGGCTTCGGCTTGAGCTGGTGGATCGGGAAAGATGGTTTCGGTGACTTTTACTATCATGTTGGCAATGGAGCCGGGTCTGAAAGCACCATGCGCATCTATCCCAACCTGGACCTGGGGGTGGTTGTCATGAGCAATAGCAAAGGCTACCAACGAGACCAGATCGTAAAAGGTCTGGTCAGCGCCTGGATGAATGAAAAATGATGTTTGATCAGGAGCGAACGTGTTTTTCAGTGATTGAACGCAAAACTGCGGCAGCTCATGAAAAACCTACTTGAAAATAACAAGGAGAAATCTCATGTCAACAAAAAAAGAAATTCACGTGATCAAGCAATCTCTTGTGAGATCATTTACGATCATGTTGACGCTAATGCTGGTACTCACATTCGTTGCACCAGCGATGGCTCAGCATAACAACGACACACCCGATACGAATCAATTCCCTTTGACGGCACAAGACGGTCTAACCAATGCGTCTGAAATGGAAGCGTTCATGGACGACCTGTTCGCGCGTCACATGGAAGAGTACCACATCGCGGGCGCGGCTGTCGCAGTCGTCAAAGATGGGCAGTTGTTCTTTGCCAAAGGCTACGGTTACGCCGACGTGGAAAACAAAATTCCTGTTGACGCTGAAACGACGATCTTCCGCACTGGCTCAGTCGGCAAGGCGATCACCTGGACGGCGGTCATGCAGCTCGTCGAGCAGGGGAAGTTGGATTTGGACGCGGACATCAACACCTATCTCGATTTTCGCATCCCGGATACCTATCCACAGCCGATCACGCTGAAGCATTTGATGACTCACACGTCGGGGATCGAAGACCGCTGGTTCGGAAGTTTGACGCCAGACGCCAGCGAACTGGTCCCCGAACGCGAATGGATGATTGCAAATTTCCCGGGGCAGGTCCGTCCACCCGGCGAAGCGGCGGGCTACTCGAACTATAACGCAATGTTGGGGGGATACATTGTGGCGCAAGTGTCCGGCGAGCCATATGGCCAGTACATCCAAAAACATATCTTCGACCCTCTGGGCATGACACATTCAACCGTCCAGGTGCAAATGCCAGAGAACCTGCTCCCGTTGGCTTCCAAGAGTTACACGTACGTGGATGGTGCGTTCCAGCCGTTCCCCGATTATCTACCTCAGCCGGCGGGACTGCCATCCGGCTTTCACCAGGTCAGCGTTACGGATATGGCACGTTTCATGGTCGCGCGGCTCGAGGGCGGTTTCTACAGCGACGCGTCCACCGAGATTCGCATTTTGGAAGAAGACACCGCGCGGCAAATGCTGACCACCCTGTACACTCCCGATCCGCGCCTGCGCGGCATTGCTTATGGCTTGTTCGATTTCAGCGACAACGGTCAGTGGACGCTTGGACATACCGGGTATGCGCCGGTAATGGAGAGCGAACTGTTGCTTCTGCCCGACCAACATCTGGGCGTATATGTAGCCTACAACAGCCTGGGGTCCAAGGCTGGAGGGCTGGTTTTCCAGCATATTGGATTCCAGAGGGCGTTTTTTGACCATTACTATCCCGCCCCTGCGAGCGCTCCAATCCAACCCCCAGCAGACTTTGCCCAGCGCGCGGAACGGTTCGTTGGCTTTTATAAAGCCGTCAACAACCACTCCACCACCCCTGAAAAAGTATCCCGGCTTTTCGGCGAATCCACATTGGAAATCCGCGATGGAGGCGACGGCACGCTGGTTGTTCCCA
>DATFET010000091.1:0-11218 GCA_035250835.1 Anaerolineales bacterium | reverse complement strand
CGTGCCGTGTGCTGCGGAGTTTTGAACCTGCTCTCGCAGGTGGGTCCCTACCCAGAAACGCCGCCTTGGCTCAGGCCTATCGCGTTATTTCTAAAGGAGTTAGAGACCCTGAAAGTAGGTGTTGGCTCAAAACGGAAGGTGCAGCATCACGCACACTGCAGGGACGACGAGTCTTATACCATAAACAACAGTGCAATGGTAGAGAAAGATTAATAGGTGCTTCTTAAAATTATCAACGACCTCATAAGCCGACTCGAACCATTGATTGCGTTTCCCAAAAATTTGTGCTACTCTTGAGTGATAAATCAACCAAGCTCAAGGAGAAGTGTCATGGCAACAGTTCAGGGAATCGACGTTTCCTATTGGAACGCAGGGATAGACTGGCCCAAAGTACGCGCGGCTGGACAGCGATATGTCTTTGCGAAAGCTACCGAAGGCGATACCTATGCGGATCCCACCTTCGACGATAACTGGCGAGGCGCGAAAGCGGCGGGACTCTTACGAGGGGCGTATCACTTCTTCCGCGGCAATGTCGATCCCAAAAAACAGGCAAACAAGTTCATTGATTATGTCAGATCCATGAACGACGATGGCGAACTTCCACCTGTTCTTGATCTTGAAACGAATGATGGACAGATCAAGGACAAGATTATCTCGCGGGTTAAGATCTGGCTCGACCTGGTCGAGGCGGCATTTAACAGAAAACCGATTCTCTATTCAAGACTATTCTTTTTACAGGATTATTTATCCGAAGCCGGCGGAGGACCTCCCTCATGGTCGAAGGATTATCCACTCTGGCTTGCCCAATATCCGAATAATTATGTGGAAGGCTCACAGCCTTCCCTGCCGCGCGGCTGGTTCAAATGGGCGTTCTGGCAGTATAGTGAAAAGGGAAGGGTCAACGGCATCAATGCCAGCGTGGATTTGAATGTGTTCAACGGTTCCCTCGAAGACCTTTATAAATTTAGCGGTGCAGAGATCCTGACTGAGAAGCCCAAGACTCCGCGAAAGCATTCAGTCGTTGCAGGGGACTCGTTCGAATCGATTGCCAACAAATACGGAGTGACGATCCGCGAGCTGGTGAGCGCAAATCCACAGCTGCTGAAGACCGGGGACCTATTAATTGTGCCAGTCGCGGTGGCGATCCCCGCTGAAGAGGGAGACGGTCCGGGTGGATCTTCTTTACAACAAAAAACTCATACCGTAAGGACGGGTGAAAATCTGACGATTATAGCAATCAGATTCGGGACAACCGTTGCGGCGATTGCGTCAGCCAATAATATTACGAACATCAACAACATCAGCGTCGGGCAGGTATTGATCATTCCATAATTTGTGGAAAAAAGCTACGGATAGACCCTCTTGATCGTCCGCGGGAAAGGGATCGCTTCACGGATATGCTCGATGCCGCACAGCCAGGCGGTGACGCGTTCCACGCCCATGCCAAATCCCGAATGCGGCACGGACCCGTACTTGCGCAGTTCCAGGTACCATTTGAAGGATTCTTCGGGTAAACCTTCCTTGTGAATACGCGCCAATAACATATCGTGATCAGACATACGCTCCGAGCCGCCGCAGATCTCTCCATAGCCCTCGGGCGCCAGCAGGTCCACTGATTTACAGACCTCCGGTCGCCCCGGCCACGGTTCCATGTAGAAGGCTTTGACTGCGCTGGGGTAGCCGTAAACAAATAACGGTTTTTCGTGTAATTTTGTCAGTTCCACTTCGTGCGGCGCACCGAAGTCCATGCCCCATTCGAATTTGAGCAATTCCTTCCTTTCGGGGTCGGTCTCTTTTTCGTACAGGTCGATCAGGTATTTCGCCGCGTCGTCATAGGACATGCGCGGGAAGGGAGCCTGGATTTTTTCCAGCCTGGAAACGTCACGCCCAAGGAATTTCAGTTCCGCCGCGCAATCGCGTAAGACGGTCTGAACGATATGGGTAATGAGACCTTCCTCGACCTCCATCAATCCATCCAGATCGCAGAAGGCGATCTCAGGTTCGAGCATCCAGAACTCGGTCAGGTGACGACGCGTTTTTGACTTCTCCGCTCGGAAGGTGGGTCCAAAACAGTAGACTTTCCCAAAAGAGAAGATGTTGGCTTCATTGTAAAGTTGTCCGGTCTGTGCAAGATAAGCAGAGCCCTCGTCGAAGTAGGGCGTCTCAAAGAGAGTCGTCGTCCCTTCGGCGGCGGCAGGTGTGAGGATGGGTGTATCCAGGTTGAAGAAGCCTTGACCATCGAGATACTCGCGCACCGCCGACATGACCTTGACACGCACCCGCAGGATCGCCCACTGACTTTGCATCCTTATCCACAGGTGACGATGATCGAGGGCGAAGTCAGGACCATGATCTTTGAGCGACATTGGGTACTCGGGCGCGGCTTCCTGCACGATTTCGATTTGCTTCACGCCAAGTTCATAGCCGCCAGGGATGCCAGGCGCGCGCTTATCTTCACGGACTGCACCCGTGATAATGACCGATGATTCCTGCGGCAGGCGCATCACTTTATCGAAGACTTCGGGTTCAAGGTCGCCTTTGAAAGCCACACATTGCACAAAGCCCGAGCCATCACGGACGAGTAAGAAGCACAATTTGCCCTTGTCCGTGCGATTGTAGACCCAGCCTTTGACCGTCACTTCCTGACCAACATATTTTGAAATTTGCGAAACGCTGATGTGTTCAGCCATGCACGCCTCTTGATTTTGAGAATTCGATTTCCAGTTTATCAAGGTCAATTCTTGCACCAGCAGAGGTTAGAAAGTCCATTCCAAGGATACCCTGAATATCGAAACCATAGTCCATGCCACCAACTTCGACCTCAAATTGCTTAACAGAAAACGTTCCTACTTTGAGTTCATCCACTGTGCGAGTGAAGACGACTTCACTGGCTCCAACGCCGAAAATGGTATGAAGTGTATCCTCTGGCTGTGGGACGATGTCAATTTTCGACAATTCATCTGCAGATAGAATTGTTCCACCTGATCCAGTGTCCACGAGGATGGTTGGAATTCTTATCTTTTTTCGCTGGTGGACTACTGTAATTTCAATAAAAGGAAGATTATCCCTGAGCCGCAGCCGCACGTCCCCTCCGGATGCCAAGCCATTGTCTTTCTTGAATGATCAAGTCTTTGCGACTGGTGTGGACGAAATAAAACTCCCGTTCGGGGTATTGCTTATGAAATGCGCGATATTTTTGCATGGCAGTTGTGCCATCCGCGCACGATTCCATAACGGCGATTTTATCCAGCACACGTTTTGTTTTGGTACTATGCGCTTTGACGGCTTCGATCACAAGCCATTGATTCGGATAGGTTTTGCGTACGTTCATCCAGCGCATGAGAATACTCCTTGGCTCGCTTCGATTATAGCAAACCCTTTGCCGATATGTGCTACATTCTTCTCTTTTCCAACAGCTTGACCAGCAACTCCCTAGTCACATTCGGGTCCGCCTTTCCTTTCGTCGCGCGAGCGACCTGCCCCATAAACCATTGCAGGAGAGTCTCTTTGCCTGCCAGATATTTCTCCACTTCGGAGGGGTTGTCGTTCAGCACCTTCGTCACGGCTTCCTGGATGAAGCTCTCATCGGAGACCTGGGCGAGTCCCTTTTCTTTGACGATCTGGGCAGGGTCACCGCCATTCTTGAGCAGTTCAGCCAGCACGGTTTTGCCCGCGTTGCCGCCGATAGTTTTATCCGTGACCATGTCGATGAGCCGGGCAAAGGATTCAGGGGAGAGGGTGACGTCTTTCACGTCCATGCCTGAATCATTGACGTAGCGCATGAACTCACCTGCGATCCACGAATGGACTGTCTTCGGAGAGCTCTTTGATTTCGAGACTACAGCTTCGAAATAATCAGCCAGCGCTTTTTCAGAAGTCAACAAGCGCGCTTCCTGTGGTTTCAACTGAAATTCTTCAATGAAGCGTTCCGTTTTCGCATCGGGTAATTCAGGTAAAACTGTGCGAATCGATTGAATCCAATCCGAATCCAAAACAAGCGGAGGCAGGTCAGGTTCAGGGAAGTAGCGATAGTCATGGGCGCTTTCCTTGCCGCGCTGCGAATATGTTTTTCCAGTCGCTTCATTGAATCCCAGCGTTTCCTGTTCGACAGTTCCGCCACTTTCATAAATATCAGATTGCCGCTTGATCTCGTATTCTGTCCCCTGTGTCAGGGCACGGAAGGAGTTGAGATTCTTGATCTCGGTCCGCGTGTTGAACTGGTCGCTGCCTGCCTCACGCACCGAAACATTCGCCTCGAAGCGGATCACGACTTTTTCCATGTCGCCGGAATTCACGTCCAGATAACGAAGGATGGCGCGCAGTTTCGTGGCGTAGGCTTTGACTTCCTCAGGCGAGCGCAGATCGGGCTCTGTGACAATCTCCAATAACGGGACCCCGCTGCGATTGTAGTCAATGAACGAGTGCCCGTCCGCATGGGACAATTTCCCCGTGTCTTCCTCCAAATGGACACGGCGGATCCGAACCTCCTTTAGGCCGGCTTCCGTTTCGATCTGGATTTTTCCATCTGTAGCGAGCGGCTGGTCGTACTGCGAAATTTGATATCCCTTTGGCAGATCGGGATAAAAATAGTTCTTGCGGGCGAAGATGCTTTCGAGGTGGATCTGACAGTTGAGCGCCAGCCCAACGCGGACCGCCAGCTCGACAGCTTTTTTGTTCAACACGGGCAGCGCGCCGGGCTGACCCGTGCAAACTGGACAGATATATCGGTTCGGTTTTGCTGTAATGGAGTCGACGACTTCACAACCGCAAAACATCTTGGATTGTGTGAGCAATTCGGCGTGGACCTCAAGTCCGATGACAGGTTCGTATTTCATCATTACTCTACTCCCTCTCCCAAGGGGAGAGGGCTGGGGTGAGGGGATGATCAATTATCCCAACATGGCGGATGCTTCGTGTGCCAATCGGTTTGCATTTGATACATATGACCGATCCGCAGCAAAATCTCTTCGGAGAGATGCGGACCCATGATCTGCATGCCGATGGGCAGTCCCTTTGAGAGTCCGCATGGGACGGTCAGCGCCGGGATGCCGGCCAGGTTCACCGCAACGACGAACACGTCCGACAAATACATGTCGAGCGGATTGGTGATCTTCTCGCCGATGCGAAACGCGGTAGTCGGCGCGACGGGTGTGATGAGCGCGTCACAGGTCTCGAATGCCTTTTGAAAATCCTGGCGGATCAAGGTGCGTACCTTCTGCGCCTTCAAATAATATGCATCATAATACCCGGCAGATAACGCGAACGTCCCGAGCATGATGCGGCGTTTGGTCTCAGGACCAAAGCCGGTCTCGCGTGTCTTCAAATAGACATCCATGAGACTTTCCACATTGCGCTCGGACAAACCGAATCGTACACCGTCATATTTTGCAAGATTGGAGCTGGCTTCGGCAAACAGGATTAAATAATAGACAGGGATGGCGTACTGTGTATGGGGCAGCGATACATCCATAACTTCTGCGCCCAGGCTTTCGATCTGCTGGATCGCTGTTCGGAGCGATGCATCCACCTGTGAGTCGAGGCCTTCGACGAAATATTCCTTTGGGATTCCCACTCGCAGCCCGCGCAGGTTTTCAGATTTCTTCAAAGTCTCGGAATAATGCTTAACAGGTTCGGGACGCGAGGTACTATCCCTGGGATCATATCCGGCGATCGTTTCAAGCACCAGGGCGGCATCGTACACGCTTTGTGCCATCGGACCGATCGTGTCGAACGAGGAGACCAGAGGAATCAAACCGAAGCGGGAAACACGCCCGTAGGTTGTTTTGAGACCCGTAATTCCACAAAAGCCGGCGGGCATGCGGACCGATCCACCGGTGTCTTCCCCAAGCGAGAAGGGAGCCAGTCCTGCCGCGACCGAGGCAGCAGATCCGCCGCTCGAGCCGCCGGGGACGTAATCGAAGCCCCAGGGATTGCGAGTGGTAAAGAAGCCCGAGTTTTCTGTGGAGGAACCCATCCCGAACTCATCCATGTTGGTCTTGCCAAGCAGGACCGCGCCCGAAGACGTTAACTTGCTGATGGCAGTCGAGTTGTAAAACGGTTTGTAATTCTCAAGGATTTTGGAGGAACAGGTCGTGTTGATGCCGCGCGTCGAAATGGAATCCTTGGCAGAGTAGGGGATGCCGGTCAGCGGCGTGGTGCCTTCGCCTGTTTTGATTCGTTCATCCGCCCCCCGCGCTCCTTCGAGGGCGAGGTCTTCCGCGACAGTCACATAGGATTTGACCTGCGGGTCGAGTCGCTGGATGCGATCGAGATAGGCGCGGGTCAGCTCGACTGAAGAGATCTTGCGGCTTGAAAGGAGGTCATAGGCTTGCTGGACGCTTAGCTCGTGGAGGTCCATGCTTATCCTTCAATGTGAACGCGCGGGATGAGAACGTAATCATCTTTCGACTGGGGCGCGTTGGCGAGGAATTCGTCCGTCGGCACGGAGTCTTCGACCTGGTCTTCCCTCATCACACTCCGATTCGCAGTAGACAAATACGCGGGCGGGACATCTTCCGTATCCACGTCGTTCAGGATGCTGACGTAATCCAGAATGTCTCTGAACTGCGAGACGAACATTGCAGTCTCTTCATTTGTTAAATCCAGCCGTGCAAGTGCGGCGATCTCTTTGACAAGGTTTTCGTCAACTTGAATTTTAGCCTTGTTGCTCATATATATCTCCGTTGGTTGAGCAGCCTGAGGCGATGGCTGAAGGCGTATCGAAACCAACAAATAACAGAAATATTTTCAATAACTGGTGGCTTCGATATGGACGAGACACGCACTCATCCTACTCAACCACCAAATTGATCTAATCTCTAATCTGAATGTGAAGTTCCTTCAATTGCCTCGGCTCAACTTCCGACGGCGCGTCCGCCATGACATCGCGCCCGGTCTGATTTTTGGGGAAGGCGATCACCTCACGGATGTTCGGCTCGTCCGCCAGCAGCATGACGATGCGGTCAATACCGGGCGCCATGCCGCCGTGCGGGGGCGCGCCGTATTCAAACGCCTCCAGCATATGCCCGAATTTGCGTTCGATCTCATCCCCACTCAAACCCAGCAATTGGAAGACCTTAAGCTGGATGTCGCTGCGATGAATACGGATCGAGCCAGACGCCATCTCATAACCGTTGCAGACCATATCATACGCATCCGACAGTATCTCTGCGGGATTCGTCTCGAACTTTGGCAGGTCATCGAGCTGCGGCATTGTGAATGGATGATGCTCTGCATCCCATTTCTGTTCCTCTTCGTTCCAGGCAAACATCGGGTAGTCCACCACCCACGCAAACGCCATCAGATTTGGGTCGGCGAGCTTCAAGCGATCACGGAAGATCACCCGCAGACCGCCGAGGACTTTGTTGACAACCGCGCGTTTGTCGGCTGCAAACAGGATGAGGTCGCCCTCTTTCGCGCCGGTCCCGGATTTGACCGCTTCCACTTCCTCGGGCTGGACGAACTTCGCTGCGGTCCCTTTCAAGCCTTCGCCGGTCACCGCTAAAGTGGCAAGTCCCTTCGCCCCGAGCGCCTTGGCGGACTCTGTCAGGGAGTCGACTTCCTTGCGCGAATACTCTGCACATCCCGGTGCGACGATGCACTTAATGACACCGCCAGCTTCGAGAGCAGACTGGAAAACTTCAAAATCAGTTTTGGTGAAGACTTCACTCACATCGATCAATTCCATACCAAAGCGCAGGTCGGGCTTATCCGTTCCATACCTGTCCACCACTTCCTTGTAGGAAAACTTAGGCCAGGGTGAAGCAAGCAACTTCTTATGTGGCGCGACCACTGGAATCATTTCTGTATAAAGCTCTTCCACCAAAGCCAGCACATCGTCGCGCTGAACAAAGGACATTTCCAGATCCAGCTGCGTAAACTCGGGTTGACGGTCACCGCGCAGGTCCTCGTCCCGGAAGCAGCGGGCGATCTGGAAGTAGCGGTCCATGCCGGCGACCATAAGAAGTTGCTTTAGCTGTTGTGGCGATTGAGGCAGGGCGTAGAACTGTCCGGGATAAAGTCGCGAAGGGACGAGATAGTCGCGCGCGCCTTCCGGCGTTGCCTTGAACAGGATCGGGGTTTCGATCTCGATGAAATTCTGCTTGTCGAGGAAGTCGCGCATGAACTTGACGACTTTATGGCGCAGGATCATATTGCGAGTCATGCGCTCGCGGCGCAGGTCAAGGTAGCGGTATTTGAGGCGCGTATTCTCATCCGGCAGATCGTTCTCACCGCTGACCATGAAGGGCAGGGTCCTGGCAGGGTTTAACACGTCGATCGATTCGGCGATGACTTCGACATCACCGGTCAGCATTTTGGTATTTTCCATCCCTGCAGGGCGCTTATGAACCTTTCCACTAATTTGCAGCACCCACTCCATGCGGACGTTTGACACGTGCTCGAGAGTCTCGCGGGAGACATCGGGGTTTACCGTCACCTGCACGATTCCATAACGGTCACGCAGATCGAGGAAGATCACGCCGCCATGGTCGCGCCGTCGATGGACCCAGCCTGCCACGGTTACTTTTTGGTCGATATGGGTAGCTCGCAATTCGCCACAGGTATGAGTTTTGTACATTATGCGCCTCCGTTGATGTCTGTCATTGCGAGGACAGTAATCTTCTGCCCGTGGCAATCTCCTGTGGGTCACTTTGATAATTTAGTGACCATCTGTAACGGGGAGATTGCTTCGTCGCCCTCCAGGCTCCTCGCAATGAGATTTATTTACAGACAAAATAAATCGCCCTTCGCTTTTGCGTTGGGCGATTGGCTACCTTTCAGATCCTACTTTTTAACCAGCAAAGCTTCGCCCAACGATTCCGAGATCGTCATTGTCGTTATTATTATTGTTATTGGCGAAGCGCGTCTGGTATGGCATAGTGACGGCATTATAGCACAAAGGCATTATTTCGGCGTCTTTTCATTGCGTGAAAACAGCCCGCCTGTCAAAACTGCCAGGACAAGGCCGGCCGCCAGGTCGATCAGCAGGAATAGAAAACTGAAGTTTTGCTGATACATAAACCCTCCGCTTTCATGGAACTGCAAGGGCCAGCCGACCCGGGTGATGCCATCGGCGCGAAGCGTTTGTTCATTGGGAAGCCATTACGACCGATGTGTGTAAGGTGGGTGTAAGGTTCTGAAAATCCATTTTACTTCCAATCCAGAAAAAGGTGATGTATAGTGATTTTAGTTCAATACTTTTTCAACAAGGAGAATACAATGAATTACCGTATCCTGTTCCTCATCAATTCCTTTATCGCATTTTTGCTTGGCGCGGCATTTCTGTTTGTTCCGTCCATGGCAATGGAACGGTTCGGCGTCGACAATTATGCATCCACCCGGTTGGTTGCTCAATTCTTTGGCGCGGCCATGGTTGCCCTGGGTCTGCTCCTGTGGTTTGTGAAAGATGTCGGCAATGAGAGCATGCAAAGAGGCATGGGAATTGCACTGCTCGTGGGAGCTGTTGCCGGTCTTACCGTGACCGCACTGGGGACAGCTGCGGGTACGCTGCGTGTAAACGGATGGATGGCGATCCTGTTCTATGTTCTCCTGGCAGTAGGGTATGCTTTTTTGGTCTTTTTCAGGAAGCCAAAGATGGAGAATTAATCTCCAGCATCTCAAAAGACTGCCCGCCCGCGGCGTACACGGGCGGGCAGTCTTTTAATGGCAAATTTCGCAGCAGAATCGACCAGGGAGTTGGATGATCTCCGAAGACGGAGTACCCGGATTCCCTTGAATGCCAAGAATATCAAATTCATTGTGTGGGCAGTTTTTTTCGAGGTACTCAGGTAACCTTTATATATGATGAGCGTCTTGAATTCGCAGACCGAGGGAGAGTGCTGATTGGCTCTTTACTAGAACTTGCATTTTTGTAAAGCTCATCATGGTAATGGAGTACAGGCTGTTGGTATTATAAAAGATCTCACGGCTATTATTTCCCGGCCGCCATTCAGGAGTTATTTTGCATCATGGCTTTTATTGCAGCGGATCAAGTTGAAAACCCAAATAAACCCTGCCTTAAAATACTCGTGGTGGATGACGAAGAATTGAACAGGCGTCTGATGCGAATATTGCTTATCCGTGAAGGTCACGATGTCCAGGTGGTCGCCAACGGGATGGAAGCAATCGATGCGGTCAAAGACCAGAATTTCGACATTGTGTTTATGGATTTGAACATGCCGATCATGGACGGCATTGAGGCCAGTAGCCGAATCCGTGAATGGGAAAATGGAAACGGTCATACGTATATTGTGGCTTTGACCGCCAGTTTTTTGCCTGAAAACGGGCAAATTTTGTTTAAGGCTGGTATCGACAACTATATTTCGAAGCCGTTTGAAGTGGCACATATCCAGCGTTTAGTCAACTTCATTGCCAGTGCAGAACGGACATTCCAATTGCAGGACGCTCCCCCTACAGAGGAGGTGGCAGCTGGGAACGATGTTCTCAATGTACATAAAGGAGCGCAATGGGTTGGCGGCGATCTCGAAACCTACAAAGAGCTATTAAGTGATTTCGTCCAGGAGCTTCCCGAACGGATCAAAACAATGGAAAAACTTAATCTGGATCAGGATACAAACTCTCTTGCACGAGCAGCCCATAGTCTCATGGGAATTTCCTTGAACCTGGGTGCTTTGCAACTGTCTGCGTGTGCTGCTAAATTGGATAAGCCATATAATGGAAATTTTCCTGACCCATACCCTGCATTGATCGTGGATTTGAAAAGGGCAGAAAAAGACCTGCGAAAAACTGCAACAGATTTTCTGGCAAATGAAGTTAGAATTGATGTATCAACATAAAAGGTTATCTTTGGAGGCTTAATGCGGGTTTTACTTATTGATGATGAGCAGTTTTACTTTAAGCTAATTCGGAAGACACTCAAAGAAGCAGAGTACGAGCTGGAGTATGCCAGGTCGGGGAATGAAGGTCTGGTAAAAATCTCATCCTTTAAACCCGATATGCTGATCGTCGATCTTAAACTGCCTGAAATGGACGGGTTTGAGATCCTCGAGCGCTTGCGCCGCGATCCAAAATACAGCCACATACCGGTAATTGTCATTACAGCACAGGATGAATTAAGTGAAAAGCTAAAAGCCTTCGAGATAGGAGCGGATGATTACCTTGTCAAACCGTTCCAACCAGAAGAGCTTGTGGCGCGCATGAGCATTCTTGCACGGCGGGGCAAGGCTATGCAGATGGTGCGGCAGATGGGTTCGGTCGA
>DATFET010000519.1:0-9812 GCA_035250835.1 Anaerolineales bacterium | reverse complement strand
ATTTGTATATTTCTACATCGTGACCGCATCCTGGTCGCAGAAGGATATGATCGCTCAAAAGACGAGACCTTTTACCGTCCGCTTGGAGGCGGGATCGAGTACGGAGAGCCAAGCGCCGAAACCATCTGCCGCGAGTTAATGGAAGAGATCAACGTGGAAGTGGACCGCCAAAGCCTCAAGTATCTTGGCGCGGTGGAAAATATTTTCAACTTCAATGGGAAGCGAGGCCATGAGATCGTAATGATCTATGATGCTGAGCCGAAAGATCACAGGCTCTACAAGCAGGCAGTAATCCTGGGGAAAGAAGGGGACGGAGAGGATATCCGGGCAGTCTGGAAAAAATTGGATGAATTCAGTCAGGGAAAGTCCATCCTCTATCCGACGGGTCTGCTTGAGTTGCTGAGTGGATAATCATCGGTTGTTCCAGGGGCAAGTTACTGTATAGTGGGAATACACGCACGATCAAGGGAGACGCGGAACCAAACCATTACAGGATGAGTTTTTTAGTAGAATTGGTTGACACTAAATGGTAACGTGAATTGACGGTTTGCTCTGCTATGCGTAGAGAAATTGATAAACGATTTCAGGAGATTTAGTATGCTATTGTCACCCGAGGATGCTTCACGGTTTTTCAAACTCATGCCAGCCTTGCAGGTTTTCGCCAACCGGAAATTGCATTTCACCAATGATCTTGATGATGTCGAGCAATATCAGGAAATTTCGAACGAAAAAAGAATTGCTCTGCGGAATGCCCTTTACAAGAAGCCTGAGCTCATTGATGAATTTGTTCGAGAGAATCCATTTAATTTTTCATCGGATGAACTTGCAGTAGTCTATGGTTGGAACAATTTTGTGGCAGGCGATTTTATGATCGATCGTTTGTTGAAGAAATATGCGATTTTTATAGGAAATAACAAAGTCTATGGAGTCCTCGCTTTGACACAGCCATTTCATCAGGTCCTCGGCGGTACGCCTCTCCCTGTATATATCAAAACTGTCTTGCTGCCGTTCAAGGGCAAAATTATCTATGACGGATTAATCGAGGGATACAATATTTTCTTTGGACGTGGTGTTGCCACCTCGACATCGAATACATATCGTGCTGCGAAACTACAGGGGAAGATTATTGAAAGCCTGGAACCAGGCTGGCAGCCGCCTGAACCAAAGGTCATTGTTTCCAAAAATTGGAAACCTGTATTGGATGAGCTGAGTGAAAAAGCCTCGAAACTACGCGCTGGCGGAGGCGATTCCCCGGTTTTAAGCCCTGCCTTTAGCATGATTCGAGCCAGCCTGGAGCTTACCCCAAAAAGTGATTGATACCCCCGATGATTTAGACGCCCTTGAGAAGCCATTGCAAAAAGTTCAGAGAGCATTTGATAAATTGCAGGATAGCCTATATTTATCGGGTATTGAGTTCTAAAATTGAGAGACTCGCGGCGAAAAGAACAAGACAGGATTCGATCTCGCTTCGTTCCTTCCAAAGGCTGGTAGAAAAAATTCGGCGTTCAGACTATGTACGAGAGAGCTCGTAGGCGGAGGAAATGAATGATGCTGCTTTTCCAATCTGATCCTTTTGTAAAGGTTTTGCTTTGAATGAATTGGGGAGTTGTTTGTATGCTGCCTCGTCAACCACAATTACACTTCGGCTGCGATCTGCCGCTTCACAAAGGTTGACTGCTATGTTCACGGGTCGTCCCAAAATGGTCAGGTATTGGTATTGCGGATGCCCGACGAGCGCCTGCTGAACTCTTCCAAACGAAATGCCCGCTCGTGTGTACATACCGCCTCTTTCACCTAAAACGATCGGCCATTGATCGCGAAGCTCTTCGAACTCCTCCTGGATTTTGAATGCAGATTGAACCGCCTTCATTAGATGGTTGTCAATCGGGCGTGGTACATTAAATCGAAATATAACGCCATCGCCAATATATTTATCCACCGTAGCACCGTGTTCAAAAGCAATATTGGTTATTTTTTCAAGGTACTCATTGATGCATCGGATCGCCATACTTGGATTCAGTTCCTGGAATAACAGGGATGAATTTGTCAGGTCACAGAACATTACGGTTGCATTTTCATCCTCATCTTCCGGTCGAATCCCAAGAGTTTCATCAACATTTGGGATTGCCTTGATAAAGTCTGCTACATATTTTGCAATGTCTTCGGTGGCCAACTCTATATGCTTAAGGTCGGTCTCTTCAAATTTCGCCCTGCCTTCCTTATTCATCAGCTGCAAGACACCGATCGTCTGTCCCTGGTGGCGAAGAGGGAGTTGAAGGGTATCCTCGGTCGTGACGCCTGTAATGTTGTCTGCTTTTTTAAAATGTTCAGGGTTCTGTTTCGCGTTGCTCACAATGAAGGATTCCCCTGTTGCATAACATCTTCCTGCCAGACTCTTGCTGACTGGAATGCGTGTCAATTTCAACTTGGAAGTTTGCTGGTTTAATGGCTGTATGGACAAAAAAATCAGATATCCAGCCTTGTTGGACGGAATGTAAATCGATCCTGCTTCTGCTTCCGATACCTTCATGATTTGTGTCAGGGCGTCATCCAAGTGTAATTTCCTTGCCAGGCTTTCGGCCCCGATACCTTTTGCTTTAATAAGTTCCTTGCGGGCATCTTCGTATTGTGCCTGGGAAACTTGATAAAGGCTATTCAACCTTTCCACTTCCTTTTCCAACTTTTCCTGGGTAAGCTTATGTTGGAGTTGTGTAATATAGCGGGTAAGGCCAACCACCACACCTAAAACAGTGATGATTCCTGTGATAATGCCGAGCGTATTCTGGAAATCCATAGTCAGCTCCTTGGATATGGAAATACTGGGCAGGACTATTCAGAACGGTTCAGAGAAATCCATTTCCATTTCCCACGTTACTATAATCCAAAATATATCCTGATGCAAGAATCACAGGAAATCCACCAATCCTGGTGGATTTCCTGTGCATTTGTAACATGGATCAGCCGGCCTCTTACTTCACCAGATTCCTCAGCACTGTGTGGAGAATGCCTCCATTGCGGTAGTAGTTCACTTCCACATCGGTATTCAGCTGGGCAATCACCTGGAACTCCAGGATTGTATCGTCGATTCTCTTTGCCCTGACTGTCAGCACTGACTTGGGCGCCATATCAGCGCGCAGTCCTTCGATATCGAATTTCTCGTCACCTTTGATCCCGAGCGATTCAGCATTTTGTCCCTCCATGAATTTTAAGGGCAGGATTCCCATGCCGACCAGGTTCGAGCGGTGGATGCGCTCGAAGGATTCCGCGATGACCGCTTTCACGCCCTGCAGCAGCGGACCCTTTGCCGCCCAATCCCGGCTGGAGCCAGTACCGTATTCCTTGCCGGCAATCACAATGACGGGAACGCCGTCGCTTTGGTATTTCATCGCCGCGTCGAAGATGCTCATCTCCGTCCCTTCGGGGAAGTGTTTGGTCAGGTTGCCTTCCTTCGGCGAGACCAGCAGATTCTTCAGGCGGATGTTGGCGAATGTGCCGCGCGCCATCACCAGGTCATTGCCGCGGCGCGAGCCGTAGGAGTTGAAATCCTTCGGCTGAATGCCCAAACTCTGCAGGTATTTCCCAGCCGGGGAGTCCGTGGCGATGTTGCCCGCCGGAGAGATGTGGTCGGTCGTGATCGAGTCGCCAAACATTCCGAGCACCCGTGCAGACTTGATATCGCTGACACTACCGCTCGCCAGGGTCAGCGCTTGGAAGTAAGGCGGATGATGAATATACGTCGACTTATCATCCCATTCATAGATCTCACCGCCGGAGACCTCAATATCCTTCCACATCTCAGAACCTTCGAAAACGCTGGCATAGCGTTGTGCAAACATGTCGACATTCAAGCTGGAGGCGATCGTCTCTGAGATTTCCTGCTGAGTGGGCCAGATATCCCTGAGATAGACAGGACCATCAATGCCGTCACCGAGCGGTTCCCGGTCCAGGTCGACATCCACCGTGCCGGCCAGGGCGTAGGCAACCACCAGCGGGGGAGAGGCCAGGAAGTTGGCTTTTACAAGCGGGTGGACGCGCCCCTCGAAGTTGCGGTTGCCTGAGAGGACTGCCGCGGCCACCAGGTCACTGCCGGTCACGGCCTTTGCGACCTCTCCGGGCAGCGGACCGGAATTGCCGATGCAGGTGGTGCATCCATAGGCGACGATGTTGAATCCCAGCTGCGCCAGGGGCTCGATCAGGTTCGCCTGCTGAAGATACTCTGTCACCACACGTGAGCCGGGCGCCAGGCTCGTCTTGACATAAGGCTTGACACTTAATCCCTTTTCGAGGGCTTTCTTCGCAAGCAAACCTGCGCCGACCATCACGGAGGGATTGGATGTGTTCGTGCACGAAGTAATGGCGGCGATGACCACGGCTCCGTGCTTCATTTTCATCGAGCCGCCGTTTGTGCCGAAGGTCGCCTCGGTGTCGAGCGCGTCCGGCTTGAGCTCGAAGCCGCGTTCCTTGACCGGCGCAGATAGCGCCTGCTTGAAGGTCTCCTTTAACTCGGCCATCGGCACACGATCCTGTGGCCGCTTGGGCCCGGCCAGGGATGGAACCACAGACTCAAGGTCGAGCTCCAGCGTATCGGTAAATTCGGGGTCAGGAGCGTCCGCTTCGCGGAACAGCCCCTGGGCACGCATGTAGGCTTCCGTGCGCTGGACGACTTCTTCAGGGCGGCCGGTCAAGCGCATGTAGCGCAGCGTTTCTTCATCCACCGGGAAAAACCCGACAGTCGCTCCATATTCCGGAGCCATGTTGGCAATCGTAGCGCGGTCGGTCAGCGGCATGCTGTTGAGTCCTTCGCCGTAGAACTCCACGAACTTGTCCACTACGCCTCTTGCGCGCAGCATTTGCGTGACGGTCAGCACAAGGTCAGTCGCGGTAACACCATCCCTGAGCTTGCCATACAATTTAAAACCGATCACATCCGGCAGGAGCATATCCATTGGCTGGCCGAGCATGACTGCCTCTGCTTCGATGCCTCCCACACCCCAGCCAACGACGCCGAGGCCGTTGATCATGGTGGTGTGAGAATCCGTCCCGACCAGCGTATCTGGGAAGGCGAGCGTTTCACTGCCAGCCTGTTTGGTCATCACGACATCTGCCAGATATTCAAGGTTGACCTGATGGACGATGCCCGTCATCGGCGGGACCACGCGGAAATTGCTGAAGGCCCTTTGTCCCCACTTCAGGAATTCGTAGCGCTCACGGTTGCGCTGAAATTCGATCTCGGTGTTGCGCGTGAGCGCGTCGGTCGTGGCAAAAAAATCCACCTGGATGGAATGGTCGATGACCAGGTCGACCGGCACGAGTGGATTGATCTTCTTCGGGTCGCCGCCCAGACGTGCCACCGCGGCGCGCATGGCAGCCAGGTCCACCACTGCGGGGACTCCGGTGAAATCCTGCATGACGACGCGGGCTGGCAAAAATGGGATGCCCGGGCGGGCAGCTCTGGGAGTCCAGGCAGCGATATTTTTTACATCAGCCTGTGTAATCTCAAGATCATTGCATTGACGGAGGGCGGCCTCGAGCACGATACGGATCGAAAACGGAAGCCGCTTGAGACTCGTCAGACCCGCTATTTCCAATGCGTCAAGGCGATAAATAACATATTCCCTGTCTCCAACTTTTAGTACATCCCGTGCGCCAAAAAAATCACTCATGTTGTCTCCTTTTGGTGGTATGAACCCCATCCGTTATAGACATAGGGTAAGTAAACCACAAACTTGCGAAGAACATAAAGGAGCGCCTTTTCTATCCTTGCCGGTGTGGTGCTTTACATTTCCAGATCTTTCTTCAACTTTTCCACTAGCTTCACCTTTTCGTTCTGCGCCAGGAACCCCGCTTCCGCAGCCGCACGGATACGATCTCGCAGGGTGCTTTGCGGCATGTGCAGGTCTTCGCAGGCGGCGTAATACTCATGGCTTAACGTGATCCGTGAGATGCTGGGATCATCTGTATTGATCGTCACGTTGACACCCGCCTCCAGCATCATCATCAACGGATGTGTCTCGAGCGACTGTACCACGCCCGATTGATAGTTGCTGGTCACACATACCTCGAATGCTGTGCCTCGTTCACGCACCAGCGCGACCACATTGTTGTCTTCGAGCACGCGCACTCCATGGCCGATTCGATCCGCACCGATCTCTTCAACGGCTTCCTTCACATGGATGGCTGGTCCCCATTCGCCTGCATGGATGGTGATGTGCAGTCCGGATTGTTTCGCTTCCTTAAAAATACCATAAAAAGGCTCAGTCTTGAATTCGGCTTCATTGCCAGCCAGGTCAAGCGCCACCAGGCCGTCCTGGACGTGGGCGGCTGCCAGCCACGCCACCTGCTCGGCAAGCTCTGTGCTTTCATGGCGGTTGACCGAAGCGATCAGGCGCACGATCACGCCATATTTTTTGGCAGCTTCCCGCGCGCTTGTCAACACCCAATCGATCACATCGTGAAGGGGAAATCTTTCCGCCCGGCTCAGCGCGACGGGCGTGAACCGCAATTCCAGATATTTCACATTATCTCTGGCCGCGTCCTCGACGGCTTCGCGCGTGATGCGGTCGATCACATCCGGTGAGCGGTAGAAAAGGCGCAGAGTATTGAACTTGGCGAGAAAGTTCTGAAAGGTGTATTTATCCGCTTCCTGCACCTGGACCAGGTTGCTCAGGCGCAGAACGTCTGCAGGGATGGTGATGCCGTGCTGACGGGCAACATCGAACAACGTGTCCAGCCGCAGCGACCCTTCGAGATGACGGTGGAGCTCAACCTTGGGAAGAGCGCGATATGCGTTGAGGGAAGCGGTGACTCGTTCTGTTGCCATACTTCTAAAGGTTAGTGGCGTCGCCTTTTCTTTTTCCTGTTGCCATCGCTCGGAAGAGACTGGGTTGAAACCGGCGTGTCAGTGGTTTCTACGGGTGTAATCTCAATGGGTTTGGGACGATAAGCGAACACTCTGCTGATCACCAACCCTCTGATGTCTTCCAACAATTGGGAAAACATTTCAGATGCCCGTCCTTTATATTGTACCAGTGGGTCACGCTGGGCGTAAGCCTCCAGGCCGATCGAAACTCGGAGTGCTTCGATACGGGTCAGATATTCAACCCACAATTCAGATGTCGCTCCCAGAAGCAGCTGCCTGTGAACTTCATTCAATACATATCGGCCGATGGATTCGATCAATGCTTCCCGGTCGGACTCACCCAGTCCTGTTACCGGTTCGTTCAGCCTCTCCTCCCCGAAGGCCTGTTTCGCGGCCTCGCCAAAATCCGCAAGCTTTTGTGCATTGGACGCGAGCCGCCCATATTCCCGTTCACCCCAGGCCATCTGCAGGGATTCTTCTGCCTCTTCCAAATGAGCGAGCACGCGCTCGACCACCTCGCTGGCTTCGAGACCGTCCAGGAGTTTGGCGATTAGAAAGACGTAACTAAAGCGGTGGAAGACCTGGCGGACCTGGCGATGAGTCTTCTGGTCGAATACCATGCGCGCGCCCTGAGGAAGAGTTAGCAGCAATTGCAGCTTTGTCGTTTCGTTCAATTCGCGCGGCATGAGAGTATCGATGTCGCGGGCGATCTGTCCATTCTGTCCAACCAGTCGTTCGCGGCGATTCTTTAAGGCATTCTCTGCCGCATCCAGAATTTTGTCAGCGGCATCCTCCCAGTCGGAGATCTCGAATCTTTCACCGATGGATTCGCCAAAGCGGTTTTGCACGGCAGCGATCACACGAGATGCATATGCGCCTGTCAGGTTTGCCGCGACCAGATTTTGGATGTTTCCTTTCGCATCCTCAGGGTCTTCAGCGAGGGAACGCATCTGTTCATTGTTCAGCTTTAACTGCAAGCCTACCAGCGCGTGGATCTCCTCCAGCATCTTCTGCGGACGCGGCTGCGCCTCCTCCTCCAGGTCGCGCAATCCTTCGAAGTAAGCATCCAGTGTATCGTTGCGTGAAGCGATCTGTGCCTCAAGGCTTTGCTCGGTGTTCTCGATCAGCGATTCTATGGCGCGCAGATGATGTACATTCTCGAGCTCAATTGCCTGCGTCACCAGGTCAAGGACAGTCTGGCGGAGGCCTGCTGAAGAATCGTTCTGAGCGTCGAGCTGCTCGAGAAGTAGCGACAGCCCAAAGCTTGGAAAGAGCCGCTCAGCGGTCATGAACGGCGGCTGGACCTGTTCAAGCCAGGCCATCAACTTCCACGGCCCTTCCTCGTCTGCCAGCTCGGTTTCGACGCGCTGTGCAACCTCCTGCTCCAGCATTTCAGTGATGTTATCGCTTAGGTCTTCCTTGACAAAGATCCGGTCGCGCTGACCGTAGATATGGGCGCGCTGGTTGTTGAGAACATCGTCATATTCGAGCAAATGCTTACGAACGTCATAGTTCGCACCCTCGATGCGGTGCTGGGATTGCTCGATGACATTTCCCACAAGCCGCACTTCGAGCGGGAGCGAATCGTCCACGCGCAGGCGTTCCATCAGGCTGCTGACTTGCGAGCCGCCCTGGACGCGCATGAGATCATCCTGCAGCGAAAGATAGAAGCGTGATGAGCCCGGGTCGCCCTGGCGGGCTGCACGGCCGCGTAGCTGGTTATCGATGCGGCGTGCTTCATGGCGCTCCGAGCCGATGACGTGCAGGCCGCCAAGCTCCTTGACGCGTTCCATATCTTCAAAGTATTGGAGGAAGAGTTTTACCTCTGCCTCGTAGATCCCATAATTGGACGGGTCCACGTTCTTCAACGCGGCGCGGCGTTCTTCCTGTGTCATGTCGTAGGGATTGTGATGACCCGCCTTGCCGAGAACGCGGTTGACCGCGGTGATCACTTCTTCGGCAAATTCACCGCCGAGCTTGATATCCACGCCGCGGCCGGCCATATTGGTGGCAATCGTCACTGCACCGAACGCTCCCGCGCCGGCGATGATCTGAGATTCCTCCGTGTGCTTGCGTGCATTCAGCACCTGGTGGGGAACTCCACCCTGGATCACCTTTTTCAAGCGGTCTGTATCCCGGTCGTCCAGCCTGAGAATTTCCAGGACAACAGGCAGGTTGGAGGGATCTTCCAGATTGATGTTCGTAATCCCGAAGGGTTGGATGAATTTACGCATAGAGTCAGGCGTGACTTTTTCGAGCGGTTCGTTGAATTGCTGCAGCTCCGGAATGAGCCGGCCATCTTCTTCGCGCTTGTTCGTCTCCATCCATACCCGCCGCACGAGGACAATTTGCAGCAACCGGCGGACAGATTCAGCCTTGAGCCGGCTCGACAAAAGATCGGACGATTCAACAGAGGTTGTGCCCACCAGCATGGGACGTCCGCGCACGTGCTCGCGTACGATCTCCATCACGATGGATCGGAGTTTTGCTTCCACAGTTTTGTAGATGACGTCCGGATAATCCTTGCGACGGTAGAAAATGGGTGACTGGGATGCATCGTCGCGTTTTGCAAAGTATGAAAAGGAATACCCTTCAGGATCCCTGGTTTTAACTTCTAGGAGGGGTGCATCTTTGCCGAAAGCCTGATACTCAAGATTGGGCGGGATGGGCACCACCTCAAGATTGTAGATCTTGCTGAACTCCTCCGCCTCGGTAAGGGCAGTGCCAGTCATTCCTGCCAGCTTCCTGTACATGCGAAAATAATTCTGCAGGGTGATGGTGGCATAGGTCACGTTTTCAGGTTCGATCTTTACCCCTTCTTTGGCTTCCACTGCCTGATGCAGGCCATCGCTCCATCTTCGACCGGGCATCATCCGACCTGTGAACTCATCCACGATCACCACCTTGCCAGCCTGGACGAGGTAATCCTTGTTGCGCTTAAAAATATATTGGG
>DATFET010000503.1:0-2650 GCA_035250835.1 Anaerolineales bacterium | reverse complement strand
AACCTGGCGCTCGACTGGCTGCGCCGCCGCGCCCTGGACACGGAGAGCGACTGACATGCCGCCTCGCAGGAAAAAGTCACACGGCTGGGTGTTTGCAATATGGGGCGTCAACGGACTCGCATTAGTATCATTACTTGGCTTCCTGATCTTTTCGCGGCAAAACCCCAGGGTCTCCGCAGCGGTGGAACACACTGAGATGCCCCACTCGAACGACACCCGCAAAATTCCACCGACAAGTTATTTCCTCCCCACGCTGACGCCCAACCCGTTATATACTCCACCCGCTTTCGAGACGCCTACACCCTTCGTTCTCGCCTTCGGGCCGCGGCCTGCCGTTATCGGGTTCTCGGCTGCAGGTCGCCCTATCGAAGCCTATACATTCGGCCACGGGGAAAAGCAATATCTCATCGTGGCAGGGATCCATGGCGGGTACGAAGGGAATACGATAGCCCTCGCAAATGAACTGATTGCTTATCTCGTTGACAATCCGGATGCGATCCCCAGCGATGTGACTCTTTACATCATCCGCAATATGAACCCGGATGCCGAAGCCCGTTCTGACGGCGTGGACGGCCGCGTCAACAACAACGGCGTGGACCTGAACCGCAACTTCCCCAGCGATAACTGGACCAAAGAATGGGATCGGGATGGCTGCTGGATCTACCGTCCTACCACGGGCGGCACGTATGGCGGCTCGGAACCCGAGACGAGAACGGTGATGAGCTTCATTGCCAGCCACAATCTCGAGGCCTTGATCAGCTACCACAGCGCCGCGCTGGGTATATTCCCCGGCGGCGATCCCTGGGAGCCGGCCTCCAAGCGGCTGGCAGGGGCTTTGTCGAGAGCGACCGGCTATCCCTATCCGCCCATTGATACCGGCTGCAAGTACACGGGAACCCTCGCAGATTGGGCTGTGGAGAATGGCGTCGGCGCGGCTGTGGACCTGGAATTGAGAGACCACAAGAACACTGATTTCGAAAAGAATCTTAAAGCACTCGAGGTTCTCTTGAATTTTGTGCCGTAACGGGTGCTATAATCATTTCAGGAAAATATCCGATGGAACTGGATGCCTTAAGAAAGAAGCTTCAACCGCTTTTCAAAGAACACCAAATTGAAAAAGCGATACTCTTCGGCTCCCTTGCTCGAAACGAAGCCAGTCGTCATAGTGATATTGATCTCATCCTCATAAAAAAGACAAATCTCAGATTTTTCGACCGCTATGATGGTCTACTGACATCCTTCAGCCAGGCTCTCCCTGAATGGAATGTAGATATCCTAATTTACACACCCGAAGAATTGGCTCAAATATCAGGCCGTCGCTTTATCCAACAGGCATTGGAAGAAGGAAAAATATTGTATGAGTCAAAGTAAATCACATCATGAGGCGGAACGATGGTGGTTTACCGCACAGGACGACTTGGATGCCGCAAAAATCCTGCATAAAGCAGGCAAATATTCACATGCTTGCTTTTTATCACACCAAAGCGCTGAAAAAGCTATAAAAGCTCTCTGGTTTTCTATCGATAGCGATCCATGGGGTCATTCCATTCAAAAACCGGTTATGAAATTTCCTCGACAAAGTATGTTTCAAACTATTAAAACTGGCATGACCATGCAGCATTTTTGGACAAGTTTTACATTCCCGCGCGCTATCCAAATGGACTGCCAGACTTAACGCCCAGCCAAGTTTACATTTTGCAAGATTCTGAGCATGCGATCGAAAAAGCCAGTTTCTTCCTCGAAGAAACGCGCAAACTAATTAAAGTGACGTAACACAGCCTCACAACAAAAAAGTTTTGAAACAGGCGGCTTATCATGCCGCCTGTTTCAAAACAAGGAGAACGAATGACCCAAAAAGTTGATCTCCTCTTTACCAATGCATTTGTCCTGACCATGGATGAAGCATTCACTCAATATCTTCCCGGCGCGGTCGCGGTTCAAGGCGACAGCATCATCGCGGTTGGGCCCGAACAGGATATCACGCAGGAATACTCTGCTGACGAAACGATCGACTGTGATGGCAAAGTCCTCATGCCAGGGCTGATCAACGCCCATACACATGTGCCGATGACTCTCCTGCGCGGCCTGGCCGATGACCTGCGGCTCGATGTCTGGCTGATGGGCTATATGATGCCCGTAGAGCGTGAGTTCGTTTCACCTGAATTTGTCCGCCTGGGAACACTGCTCGCCTGCGCCGAACAGATCCGCAGTGGGATCACCACTTTTAACGATATGTATTATTTCGAAGAGGATGTCGCCCAAGCCGCATCCGACGCGGGTATGCGCGCAGTCTGCGGCCAGACCGTGATGAAGTTCCCCGCACCGGATGCCGCCTCGTACGAAGACTCGCTGCAAATGGCGCGCGAGTTCATCCAGAGATGGAAGGATCATCCACTGATCGTCCCCGCCGTTTCTCCTCATGCGCCTTACACCTGCACCGCGGAGATCCTGCGCGCCACTGCCGACCTGGCCAGGGAGTTCGATGTACCTCTGCACACCCATCTCGCTGAGACCGCGTTCGAAGTGGAAAACATGCGCAATGAGAACGGCACGCCAGTCATTCCGTATGTCAAGAAACAGGGACTGCTGGACACAAAATTAATTGCGGCGCACTGCGTCCATGTGGATATCGGCGAGATCCGCTCGCTTC
>DATFET010000475.1:0-16880 GCA_035250835.1 Anaerolineales bacterium | reverse complement strand
ATCGAAGACGGCGACAGCAATGGCAGCCAGATCAAGTAACGAAACGCCGTAATCTTTGAAGGTTTTGGCGATCAGCTCGAAATCGAAGTCCTTCATTTCGAGACGGTGGACTCTAGACGATAGGCCGTTCGCTTCGTCTTCTGAAATGACTTTGATTCCCAGCGCTTCCACTTTATCCAGCTCATCGTTGAGAGTCGTCGCAGCGGAGGGCGTCATGTAGACCGGGATACCTGCGCGGGCATATTCCTCAATCGCCCAGGCAGAAGGCCCGCCTCCCATTTGATGGCCGCTCAGCAGGATGGGGCTACGCGACGAGAGCATCTGCTTGAGTCGCCGATGAACCATCATTGTGGGAGAAGGCAGGACGAGCTTGAATCCGTTCTCGACGTCGAGATTGGAATCGTACAGGAAGATATCCTGTGTGCCGGTGCCGATGTCAACTGTCAGGATTTTCATATTATTTCCTAGCCACCTGACACTTTCAATTTTCAATCGAGTGTCGGTGGTCGAGTAGCCCCGTATGCTCACTTCGACAGACTCAGTGCAAGCGTAGAGGGGCGTATCGAGACTACAAGTTCGCACGAAACTTCTCTTTTCAGGCAACTTTTGGTCTCGATATGGTCGGGCGACGCTTCGTCAGGCTCAGCGCGCCACCGACCTACTCGACCAACGAGGCATCTTGAGACAAACTGTCAGGATTTTCATAGTTTTTCTACCGGGGGTTGAAATACAAACAGCAGTTTATATCTCGATCCCCAGCCATTGACGGATGAGATAACCGATCACAAAGGACACCAGTGCAACGCCCAGGCTGAGTCCGGCCATCTCCAAAAATCGTGCACGGAACGGCTCGCCCTTTGCCACAGAGATATAGTAATTGAAGACCGCGATAATGATCACGGCGATAATGAGAGTAATTGCCAGATCCAGTATGTAATTCTCGAACAGGAGATAGGGCAGTACGAGCAGGACAACCGTACTGATATAGGCAACGCCAGTGTAAATCGCAGCACGGACGGGCTGTTTGTCCGTAGCCTCCGACCGCGTGGAAAGATACTCGCTGGCCGCCATCGACATGGAGGCGGCGATCCCCGTGATGAGACCTGAAAGGGCGATCAACTTCACGTTCTGCAGGGCAAGTGTCAGCCCCGCCAGAGCGCCGGTCAACTCCACAAGGGCATCGTTGAGTCCCAGCACAATCGATCCCGCGTACTGCAGGCGCTCCTCATCCAGCATGCCAATCAGGCGTTCCTCGTGGACGTCTTCCTCGTGCTGGAATTGCTCAGCTTCGGGGATATCCCTGGCGACGGAGGCATAATTCGCCCGGGCAGCTTCCTCGCCCTGCTCCATCAGTTTGATGCCAAATGTAAAGCCGAACGCAACGCTGATGAAGGTGTAGAACCAGACGTGGAACCAACGCGGCTCGACATCCTGGTTCGTATATTTCTTCCAGCCGTTGTAGTGACGCAGTTCGTCCTCGGCGATCTGCTGGATGATCTTCGCATTTTCGGGGGTGTTGACTTTTTTAGCGAGGCGCTTGTAGATGTGATATTCGGTAATTTCTGTACGCTGGAAATTCAGGACCTGCTCACGAACACTTTCAGAAAGCTGCATCTGTTTCTCCTTAACTATGGCTGTATTTTACCGCTCTACCTGGGATAGCTGTTTGGATTTACGGCTCCACTATTCTTAACGAGAGGATCGAAAGTTGGTTCTGCGGTGTTGATTGACCACTTAATACAAATGTAAGGCGAGCAGGTGATAAATTGGCCTTACAAATTTCGCGAATCTCATTTATCATTCGACTGGTTTTCAAACATCAACGCCCAAGGAGGATATATGTACCGCAAAGCCCAAGTTCGTTTTGTTCTATTTAGCTGTCTGCTGCTCGTGGTCTCGTCGGCCTGTTCCGCGCTCTCCACCCCGCCGCCTGTCCCCACCGATACGCCCGAACCGACCGCGACTGCGACAGTGACCCTCACTCCGACGAAAACGCCGAGACCCTCACCCACGCCGAGACCGACCTCCACACCTAATTTGGCTGCCACCGAGCAGATGGATCTAATGCAGGCTGAGGCTCAAAAATATTTTGATCTCGGCTATATTGAAACTACAGAGGGCAGGTTCAGGGAATTCGAAGATTTCGAATATGATTGGGCCCAGCTGGGCTGGTACCAGAGATTTTTATTGGGCACAACTGTCAGGGATTTTTTCATCACTGCCCACATGAATTGGGAGAGCGCCTATAAGAATGCGGATGAATCCGGCTGTGGAATTGCCTTTGCCAACCAGGAGAATGGTGAACATTACGCTGTTTTCCTCGACCGGTCCAAAATTCTTTTCCTCGATGCTGACAACCGCTACAGCTATTCCAGGTTGATAGGCACCACACGCGGCACTGGGAATGTCAAGTTCACTCCGCCGGCCGAAGCCGATTTCACTCTCATCGTGAATGATGGCTATGCCTATGTCCTGGTGGATGGAGAAGTCGTTGGCGAATATACTCTTTCTCAGAGCAGGAATCTGCGGGGAGACCTTGCGTTCACGGTTCTCTCCGGGACCAATAAGGACTACGGCACGCGCTGTGAAATGACGGATATTCATATGTGGATTCCCGATTAAAACTAAAAATTCAGAAAATCATGAATTAACTGGGATTCTCCTGGCATAGGGCATTTACTGAAATTCCCTGACAAGCCTTTGTTGTGTGCAAAGGCTTGTTCTTTATTAATAGCCGAACGATCCCAGACCGTCCCTCCCCATAAAGAGGGAGTGGAGGTATCATATTGAATAATATTTTGGAATCATCAGCACTTCACGATAGGCAATCACATGCCCAAAAATCCCCGAGAACCGGGCTTCTCCAGGCTATTTTGTGATCTGCTGATAACATTTATCGATTGAACTGGAGCTTGAATGTCCAACCCCGCGCTGACGGAATTGCTTGTCAGTTACGTTCCCCGGCTGATCCAGAACCGAGTTGCCGCCGACCCAAGGCCGATCGAATCACCTGTTACAGAAGATATGCAGGCGGCGATCCTGTTCGCCGATATTTCGGGCTTTACCCTGCTTACCGAGCAACTTGCAGAGCGCGGTCCCACGGGGGTGGAGACCCTGGCGCGCATCCTGAATGAATACTTCGGGCAGTTGATCGACATCATCAACGATTATGGCGGGGATGTCGTCAAGTTCGCGGGCGACGCGGTGATCGCGGTCTGGCCTATCCTGGCGGATGACCTCGCGGCGGGTGGCACAGGGAGCGGGGCTCTCATCTCACGGGCAGATCAGTGGCAGTGGACGATGCGCGCCGCTGAATGCGCGGTGACTGTCCGTGAGCGGCTCAGCAATTACAAGGTGGAGGATGCCAGCCTGTACTTGAAGCTGGCTGTGAGCACCGGCGGCATCACTGCCGCACACGTTGGGGGCATATTCAACCGCTGGGAATTTCTGCTCACGGGGAACCCACTGATCGAGCTGGGCATCGCAAACAACCTTGCCAAAGCCGGCGAGATCCTGATCACGCCGAGCGCCTGGAGGCTGATCCGCAACGATGGAAATGCCAGCCCGATCGAATTCGAGCTCAGAGATGCGATTGCCCAGGGTGGACGCCTCGATAGGCTGAACAAGCCCTCTTCGATCTCAACGATAAAAAAGGAAATCCGTATCCCCGAAGGGGGAGAAAACTCACTGCGCGCCTACATTCCCGGGGCGGTGATCAACCGCCTGTCTGCCGGTCAGAGCAGTTGGATCGCAGAACTGAGGCGCGTATCGGTGCTCTTTATAAACCTTCCGGATATCGATCAGGATACCCAGCTGGAAAACGCGCAAAGTATTGCACGGCTGATCCAGCGTTCCGTTTACCGCTACGAGGGCAGCATCAACAAGATCAATGTAGACGATAAAGGCATTACGATCGTCGCCGCACTCGGCCTGCCGCCGTTCTCTCACGAAGATGACCCAGCCCGCAGTGTGCAGGCCGCGCTCTACCTCCGCAGTGAGTTGAACAACCTCAAAGTACGCAGCTTTATAGGCATCACAACCGGCCGCATCTTTTGTGGATCGGTTGGGAACGATTCAAGGCGCGAATATACGATCATCGGGAACGCGGTTAACCTGGCGGCGCGGCTGATGGGCGCGGCTGGAGGAATGGACAGGCTCGCAGTCAGGTATGGAGTGTCCATTTTGTGTGACCGTTCTACCTACGACAGCGCGAAAGATGTTGTGGAGTTCGAGGCGCTGACGCCTCAATATGTCAAGGGACGGTTGGAAGCGGTGGAGGTTTTTCATCCGCTTGAGCTGAAGAAGAGCGTCATCCGCCCGAAGACCGAGCTGATCGGCCGCGAGGAGGAAAAAGCGCTGATCGCCAACGCCCTGCAGGAATTTTCGCGCGGCGAGCGGCATCAGACCATCATCCTGCAGGGTGAAGCTGGGATCGGCAAATCCCGCCTGTTCGAGGATCTGGTGCGCCAGGCTGAAACCCTGAATGTGAACATATTCAGCGGCGGCGGGGATGCCATCGAAAAGAACAATCCCTATTATGCCTGGCGGCCCGTATTCAACAAAATTTTCGAGATAGAGGAGTTGTTGATCAAGGCTGAATATTCGGGAGAGAGTCGCAGTCTGATCCAGAACAGGGTCCTGGCGAAGCTGACCGACATCGACCCGGACCTGGCGCGCTACCTGCCGTTGCTCGATGTCGTCCTGCCGATCCAAATGGAGGACAACGAATTTACCTCTGCAATGACTGGCGAGATACGAGGTGGGAACATCCGTGAGTTGTTGACGAGTGTGCTTTCGTTCGAAGCGCGCCGGGTGCCTCTGTTGCTCGTCATGGAGGACCTGCACTGGTTCGACTCCGCTTCCTGGTCGCTGTTGTTGGACGTACAGCAGAAGGTGCGCCCCATCCTGCTTGCATTGAACACACGTCCACTGACAGAGCCTGTCCCGCCGCAGTTCAAACAGATCGTGGATTCATCCGAAGCGCGGCAGATCAAACTGGAAGCCATGCTGCTCGACGATGTCGAGGCGCTGGTCTGTCAGCGGCTGGGCGTCAAATCTGTCCCGCCGATGATTGGACGCTTGATCCGCGAAAAATCGGAAGGACATCCGTTCTTTGCGGAGGAGCTGGCGTATGCGCTGCGCGATTCGGGCATCCTGGTGATCGAGAACCAGGAGTGCCGCATCTACTCGCGGCTGGTGAACTTCGAGGATCTGACGCTCCCGGATACGCTTCAGGCCGCCATTACAAACCGCATCGACAGCCTTGCCCCTGCCCAGCAGCTGACCCTGAAGGTTGCCAGCGTGATCGGTCGTATTTTCGCGCTGCGCACGCTTCAAGCCATCCACCCGATCGAGTCAGATAAGCCGGCTCTTCGGGAGTATATGGAGAATCTGACACGGCTGAGCCTGACCCTGGTCGAATCCGAAGCCCCTGATCTGGCTTATATCTTCAAACACGTCGTCACACAGGAAGTAGCGTATAACCTGATGCTCTTTTCCCAGCGTCGGCAGCTGCACCAGGCGGTCGCAGAATGGATCGAGCAAAGCAACAGAAACAATATCGAGTCGTTTTACAGTCTGCTTGCCTATCACTGGACGCAGGCTGCAGAAATGCCGGATTCTGTCCGCAATTATCCTGCCATCCGAAAAGCGACGGAATATCTTGAGAAGGCGGGCGATCAGGCCATGGATAACTATGCAAACCAGGAGGCGATCCAGTTTTATACCCAGGCCCTGGAATGGGAAAGCAGGCAGCCAAAACCTGAAACCAGGCAGGCTTTCAGGGAGAGCCAGCTTCGACGGGCGCGCTGGCACAGCCGCATCGGCCTCGCTCACTACGGACTCGGGTCCCTGCCCGACTGTGAGAAAAACGTCCGCGAAGCCCTGCGATTACTGGAGCGACCCATCCCGACATCGAACATTCGGCTCGGGTTGGGGTTTGGTCTGCAGGTTGTTCGACAGGTATTTCATCGTTACTTCCCAACCCGTTATATGACCTTCAGTTCAAACCCGAGGAACCGTGAGACGGCACTCGAAGTTGCACGACTCTACGAGTATATGTCGCGTGTCTATTTTTATTCCAATGAAACACTGCCCATCATGTATATCGTCCTGCGGTTCCTCAACGAGGCGGAAAAAGCAGGCACATCTCCTGAACTGGCTACCGCGTACTCGAGCCTGGCTGTCCTGGCCGGGTTTGCCCAGTTGTACGGCCTGGCGGATTCTTATGTTAAATATGGACTGGCTGTCGCTGAACAGGTAAATCAGCCATCAAATCGGATCACGGTCAATGTGGTAACAGGCGTGCACAAAATCTCTGTGGGGAAGTGGGAAGAGGTCCGCGTCAGGGCATTGGAAGCCAAGTTGCTTTGTGAGCAACTGGGGGATTACCGCCAATGGGGCGACAGTACCGTGCTCCTGGCAGAAAGCGCCTTGATCTCAGGTGATATTCAAACCTCGATGAACATCGAAAAAATGCTGCTGGAGGAAGCGCGACGAAGAAGGAACCCTCTGCAGCAGTGCTGGGCATTGTTCGGGGTCGCCTCGAACAGCATCCGGCTTGGAGAGGAGGCGCAAGCCATCCCCCTGCTGGAGGAGGCGCTTCAGATCCTGGAGGAGCTGCCCAATCTGGCCTCCTCCATCAATACGAACGCCCAGCTTGCACTTGCCCATTATCGGCTGGGTAGCACTAAAGAGGCGCTCTCCTACGCGAACAGGGTTTTGGAACTTGCGTCGGGCATTTCTCCCACTGTCTATTCACTCGACATTGGGTTCTCTGCGGTCGCGGAAGTCTATTTTGACTCGTGGGAGAAGGCGCTGAATGAGCAGAATGGAACCCTGGATGCTGAACACTTCAGGCAACGTTCTGAAAAAGCGCTCAAGCTGCTGCGAGGTTTCCGTACTATTTTCCCAATCGGCAAGCCGTACCTGGCTTTCTATAAAGGTCGTCAGTACTGGTTGATGAACGAACCCGAAAAGTCGATCCGGACCTGGCAGAAGGGATTGGAAGCCGCCTTGAAATACCAGGTCCGCTATGAGGAGGCGCTGCTCCGCCTGCGGCTGGGATGCTCACTCAAGAACTCCCCTGCTGAACAAAAGGAACATTTCAAGTGCGCCGTTCAGATCTTCGAGAAAATGGGCGCGGTACGCGACCTGGCGAGTGCAAAAGCCAGAGCAAAGGAAAATGGATTCCAAGTCTAGCGGGTGCAGTGGTGATCCTGCAGGGAGGACTGTTGTATTGCTTTATTCAGTCTCAAAAACGAACTTGGTGGGATTTTCGTTGAAGACTGTCCATGCCAGGCATTGTTGTGGGGTGAATACATACAGACCGTCCTCGTCCCACTGGTTGGGTTCGGGCGAATATCCAAACTCCGTGTATTTTTTTCGATACGTTTCAGCAAGTCTGTTCGCCAGTTCAATTGCAGGTTTGCCGGCAGGCACGGCAAGCCCCTCCAGTATGACGACCTGGCTCCCGTTTTCGAGGTGCACGGAGATCTGTGGGTTGGATTCGATGTTGCGGGCGTGTCGCGTCTCCGGGCTGCCATCGTAGTAGATCCTGTCATCCAGGTAGACCGCCCAGCGCGGGATGGCATGCGGCCTCCCGTCCGGACGGATCGAACAGAGCCAGTAGTTTTTGGAATCCGTTAATTGCGCGGCAACCCAGTCCCAGTCCACGTAGGAAGTGGGGTTGTCCACGTATCCCTTTGGGAATTTCGGTCGGGTAATTTTTAGAATGGTCATGCACGGGACTATACAACAATTCTGCCCTTCGTGCAATCATTCAGGATGTCGGTGGCAGGGTAAGACTGCTCTTTGCAGGCTGGGATTCCATGGGTGAAAACCCTGTCCACTTTAGTCCTGCATAATATCCAATTGCAGCGACGACCAGCCCTCCGACGATATCCAGAACATAATGCTGGGCAGTAAACAACGTGGAAAACGAAACAATCACAAGGATGATTGTCCACAGCGGTTTGTAACGCGGATACCAGAGACTGTAGAAGAACGCCAGGAGGGAAGTGATATAAATATGTCCACTCGGGAGGGCGTTGTACCGGCCGGTGCTGTCGTGAAAAAAACGCAGGAGGGAGGAAAACACATCACTTCCATAGATCTCATACTGTCTCACGTATGTCGGATAAAGTATAAATATGGCTACCGAGATCGAGCAGGTGACAAGAAATGCCACAGTAAATGAACGGAACATCCGGTCATTCATCTTAACTATTACCCATGCAAAGCCGGCAAACCAGAGTGGATAGCACAACACATACGGCACGACCCATACCGGCCAGATGGGAAAAACATCGATGGATAGTTTGGGCTCTATCCCCCCACTCAACAGCTCACTTGTAGGGAGATAAATCAATTGGACACATAATATCAATATGATCCACAGAATCCGTTTGCGGAGTGAAAGAGCATTTTTCGGCTCTGTTGATGTTTCAGCAGTTTTAATTTGAGACGTCATGATTTGTCCCGGGGAATCGAACGGGCAGAATTATACACTTGAAACAGATTGGACGGCAGTTGCGATACCGCGCTGGGGAGCGCCTAAATTCAAGGCCATAAAGTATATGTCGCTCTGAGCGGAGCGACACTTGCACTTGCGCCTGGGGCAAGTGTCACTCCCTTAGGTCGTTCACATCGTCCCGACACCGCACCTGCGGTGGGTGCAGGTGTGTCCTTCGGGAGGATGACATCGTGTTTCCGTTGTTAGACATTCCTCTGCCGCGATCAGGGGACAATTACAGCGCGTACGTCACTTGTGAAATGCTCGAGGTCGTCAAGGCGCTGATTAATTCTGTCGGCGTCCAGAGGGATGATCTGCGATACAACCCGCGAAGTGTCCAGGATTTTTCGGCGAGCCATATCCACGAGCAGGGGCAGCTCCTGCAGCAGATGATCGTTCGAGCCGATGATCTCAGCCTCATGGCCGATCAGTGTGGTATACGGATTTACTTCCAAAGGTGTACGGCTGATCCCGACGATCACCGCCCGTCCCATGACGCCCACCGACTCGACCGTCTGCTTCATGGTTGTTTGCAAGCCGATCATTTCCAGGGCGACATCCACGCCCCGGCCGCGGGTGAGCCTGCGGATCTCCTCGACTGGATCGCAGCGGGCCGCGTCGACCGGGACTGCAGCGTACTCAGAGGCAAGCTCGAGCTTGTCCTGTTGGATGTCCACTGCAAACACTTCGACCGCGCCCATCGCCTTTGCAAGCTGGATGGCGGATAACCCGAGTCCGCCCACGCCGAAGACTGCCACAGTTTCCCCAGCCTTGACCCTGCCTTTGCGCAGCGCGTGCAGTGCCGTTGCCGATGCGCACATCAGGGTAGCGCCTTCCTCGAAGGAAATCTCGTCCGACAATGGGATCGCGTTGCGGGCTGGCAGCGCGACATATTCTGCATAGCCGCCGTCCACATGATGACCGAGCATCTTTACCGTTGTACAGAATTGTTCGTTGCCTGTGCTGCAATAATAACAATCGCCGCAGGTGATGTTGTAATGCAGGGCGACGCGGTCGCCTGCCTGCCGGGTTGTCACCTGTGCACCAGCCCACTCGATTTCACCTGCGACTTCATGTCCCAGTGTGATCGGCATCCTGCCCATGCTCGATTGACCGGCGCGGTAATGGGCGTCCGAGTGACAGATGCCCGCGGCGTGCACACGCACCAGGATGTCCTTTTCACCGATGGGTGGAATGGGAATATTCTGCAGTTCCAGTGGCTTGCCGGCTTCGACCATGCGGATGGCTTTCATACAATCACCTCTTATATGATGTCATTGCGAGCCGCCGATACCCTGAGCAGAGGACGTAGTCCGAAGTCGAAGGATGGCGGTGCGGCAATCTTAAAGTTAATATAAGATTGCCTCGTCTGCGCTACGCTCCTCGCAATGACGGGAAACGTGCCCAACTGGCGATCTCCTCGATATCCTGTGGGGTGGTCCGGCAGCAGCCGCCAATCAAGCGCGCCCCTGCCTTGAACCACTCCTTCGCCTCTTCACTGAACGACACGTACACGGGCTGCCCATCCCAATCGTTTCTCGCGGCATCATACTTTTCTCCTGAATTCGGGTACACGAGCACGGGCTGGGTTGTCCGCTTCCTTGCTTCGTGGATCAATGCTGGGATATACATCGGCGATGTGCAATTGACTCCTACCGCTGCAATGAACGGACTCGATTCAACGAATCTTACACAATCCTCAAGCCTCTGTCCTTCGCTAACATGCTCCTCGTCACGGCAGCTAAAGCTGATCCACGCCTGGATGCTGCCAAACTCATCCAGCAGTTTCACCAGCGCCTGCGCCTCGATCAGGCAGGGGATCGTTTCACAGGCAAGGAGATCGGCCCCTGCTTCGATCAACACCTGCATGCGCGGGCGATGGAAATCCATCAATTCGCTTTCGCTCAGACCATACTCCCCACGGTATTCCGAGCCATCCGCAAGGAATGCGCCGTAGGGTCCCACCGACGCGGCGACGAACGGTTTTGATCTCCCCACACGATTCGATTCAACCTCCCAAAATTCATCGCGTGCTCCCCTGGCAAGGGTGACGGACTTTTGTAGAAGAGCCTTGGCTTCCTGTTCTGTCAAACCGCGCCTTGAGAATCCTTCGATAGTGGCTTGATAACTGGCGGTGATGGCACAGTCGGCACCAGATTTGAAATAATCGAAATGCAGTTGCTGTATGGCCTGGGGCTGCTCGAGCAGGATCTTCGCTGACCACAGTTCATCGTTCAGATCATAGCCGCGGCGCTCCAGCTCGGTGGAGAGCGCGCCGTCGATCACAAGGACAGGATAACGGTCCAAAATGGACGCGATCGGATTCATTCCCGCGAGGATACCATACTCCATTGACCACTAAACATGATCTATTCCTGGAGGGAATATCCTTTTTTCAACTATGGGGTTTTGATATATATCTTTCCAAAAAGTAAAAATGAGGGGTATCATCACTTACCCCTCAAAGTGTTTTGGTATTCCAGGAGAAATATTTTATGCAGGGTTCTGCAATGACCGCCTTACTGGCCAGCTATGTTCCCAGGCTGATCCAAAAGCGCGTGGCGCAAAATCCCATACCGATCGAATCGCCATTTGCAAGCGATTTCCATGCGGCCTTCCTGTTTGCGGATATCTCCGGTTTTACGCGGCTGACAGAACGCCTCGCGGAAAAGGGACCGGTGGGCGTGGAAAAACTGGCATCCATTCTCAACGATTACTTTGGACAATTGATTGACATCGTAGATGAATTTAGCGGGGACGTGGTGAAATTTGCAGGCGATGCTGTGATCGCTGCCTGGCCGTTCGAGGCTGCTTCAGACCCGGCGGATGCCCCCTCCGAAGCAGCCCAGAGGCGCTGGATGCTGCGCGCGGCTGAATGCGCTTTTACGATCCGTGAACGGCTGTTGGAGTACCGTGCTGAGGATACAACGCTCTATCTGAAATTCTCATTGGGAGCCGGGCGCGTTTGGGAGAGTCACATCGGGGGAATCTTCAACCGCTGGGAGTTTGTTGTCGTGGGAAACCCGATGATCGAAATCGGTCTGGCAAACGAAATGGCAAAAGCCGGTGAGATCATCGCTGCTCCATCTGCCTGGGAGCTACTCAAGGGCCACTGTGATGCTGAAGAGATGGAATTCATGGCTGTCCCTTCATTGAAATATGAGACAAGGGGAGTCGCAGCACGGCTGGAAAAGCTCAAAACCGAGTCAAAACTTCCGGCTGGGAATGAAACGGTAGAACTCCCAGACGAGGCGCAGTCAGCCCTGCGTCCCTACCTGCCCGGTTCAATCATCAGCCGCATCTCCGCCGGCCAGTCGGACTGGCTCGCAGAGCTCAGAAAGGTAACCATCGTACTGGTAAATTTGCCTGGGATAAATCATACCTCTTCCCTTGAAACTGCCCAGGAAACCATGCGTTTGATCCAGCAGGTGGTGTATCGATTCGAGGGGAGCATCAATAAAATCAGCCAGGACGACAAGGGTGTCATGATAGATGCTGCGTTCGGCTTGCCTCCCCTTGCTCATGCCGATGACCCGGCCCGTGGCATTCAGGCTGCCCTGATGCTGCGAGATGAGTTGGATGCCCAGGGTGTGAGCGGCTCCATCGGGGTGACCACCGGGCGGGTCTTCTGTGGTTTGATCGGAAACAGGCGCCGCCGCGAATATACGTTCCTGGGTCAAACCGTCAACCTGGCCGCGCGTTTGATGATCCTGGCTCGGGAGGAAAGTCTGAAGAGAGGTGAGGGCAACATCTCGATCTTATGTGACAGACAGACGTATGAAACAACACGCGACCGCGCCGAATTCGATGTCCTGCCTCCGCAGAAAATAAAAGGCAGGAACGAACCCGTGGATGTGTTCAGCCCGCTGCGTGAAAAAAAGGGAGTCCTGCGCCCACAGACAGAGCTGATCGGCCGCAAGAGGGAAAAAGCGATCCTGGTCGATGCCCTTCAGGAGGCACAACGCGGCGCTCCCTTTCAGGCGATCGTTTTGCACGGCGAGGCAGGCATCGGCAAGTCGCGGCTGATGGAAGAGCTTTTGCACCATGCGCAGGTTTCCCAGATGAAGGTCTTTTCCGGTGCCGGGGATGCCATTGAGAAGAGCAATCCATATTTTGCGTGGCGGAATGTGTTTTACGAAGTTTTTGGTATCGCCGAAACCATCTCCGACCGGAAAGCAGTCCTCGAAACGGTGACAGGCAAGCTCGAAGGCATAGAGCAGGGATATTCGCGCTATATGCCTTTATTGAATGTGCTGTTACCAATTTCGATTCCCGAGAACGAATTCACATCCGCAATGACCAGCGAAGTGCGCGGCGGCAACATCCGTGACCTGCTGGTCCGGCTGTTACAGAACGAGGCAGATCGCTCACCGATCCTGGTCAGCCTGGAGGATGTCCACTGGCTGGACTCGGCATCCTGGACTTTGCTATCGGACGTGTTTCAAAAAGTGCGACCACTGCTGCTGGCTGTGAACACACGTCCCTATTCACCACCGGTACCTCCGCAGTTCAAGGAACTGGCGGAACGCGCCGAGACCATTTTTATTCGGCTGGATATGATGTCTCTCGATGAAGTAGATGAACTTGTTTGTCAGCGCCTGGGGATCAAATCCATGCCTTCCGAGGCGGGCAGGTTAATCCGTGAGAAATCGGAGGGCCATCCGTTCTTCGCTGAGGAGCTTGGTTATGCACTGCGTGATTCGGGAGTTCTTCTGATCGAAGGGAATGAATGCCGGCTCGCACCCGGGCTGGAAAGCCTGAATTCGATCACCCTGCCGGACAACCTGGAAGCTGCGATCACCAGCCGCATCGATGGCTTGAATCCTTCCCAGCAGTTGACACTGAAGGTGGCAAGTGTGATCGGCCGCATCTTTGCCTACCGCATGCTGCATGCCATTCATCCCATTGAAGCAGACAAGCCGGCTCTGAATGAGTATCTCACCACATTTACGCGCATGAGCCTGACGTTGATCGAATTCGAAGCACCGGATATGGCCTATATTTTCAAACATGCGGTCACGCAGGAGGTTGCCTATAACCTGATGCTCTATGCACAGCGCAGGCAATTACACCAGGCAGTTGCTGAATGGATCGAAAGCAATTATGAACATGAGATCGCATCCTATTATGCACTGCTCGCCTACCACTGGATCCAGGCAGCCGGCGATCCCGAGCCTGCCATGCGCGAGAAGGTGATTCGTAAAGCTGTGGATTATCTCGAAAAGGCCGGGGATCAGTCGTTGAATAATTTTGCCAACGCAGAAGCGGCAAAATATTTCAATGACCTGCTGCAGTTCAAGGAGGATGTCCATCCCTCCCGGCTGCAGCTGGGACGGTGGTATCACAAACTGGCGATGGCGTATCTGGGCCAGGGAAAGCTTCCAGAAGCCAGGGCGAATTTTCTCCACGCGTTGGATACGCTCGGTCAGCAGGTACCGACCTCAGACCTGGGAATGATCGCAGGGCTGCTCGGGCAGATCCTTCGGCAGACCAGTCATCGATTGTTCCCTGGGCTCCATCGCCGGCGCGTCATCGATGCGGAGACGGAGGCGATCCGTCTCGAGATCGTGCAAATCCTTCAGGATTATGCAACGGTCTTATTTCTCATGGGAGACCCAAATCCACTGCCCATGTTTCACAGCGTGGTAGCGGGTTTGAACACTGCTGAGACGATTCCCGATTCCGCAGGACTGGCATACATGAATGCACAGATGGGCGCGATCTGCGGTTTTATTCCCCTGCGAGGCCAGGCGAAATATTACACAGACCAGTGGCGCAAGCTGATCGAAAGGTATTACAACGCCAATATTTTTGTGAGCAGTTCCATTGCGCTTGCAACCGTCGAAAGCGGGATTGGGGCATGGGAGGAATTAAAGATTGGCATGGAAAAGGTGGTTGAGATCTGCAACAGCCTCGGGGATAACCGCCAGGCGGGTGATGCGCTGAGTTATCTGGCTTCGAACGCGGTGACCGAGGGGAACCTGCCTGAAGCAGAGGGATACAATGCGCGTCTGCTGGAAAGTGCAATGCGCCGCAATAACCCGGTGCAGATCGTTTGGAATCTCCAATGGGCGGGTTCCATTGAGATTCGCCGCGGGGATTATGCTCGTGCCCTCGAAATAACCGATCGCGCCCGGAAGGTTCTGGATAAAACCCCTGTAGGGGAAGTGGCGGAGCTGATCATCCCCGGAGTTCGGATAGAGGCATTATGGCGGACTGGAAAGCAGGAGGCAGCTCTCATCGGGGCGAAACAGCTATTGGATCGCGCTGCAAAGATCCAGGTGGTGGATTATTCAGTGGTAGTTGGCTTCTTCCATTTTATGGATGTCATTTTTCTGGGCTTGGAGCAGGCTTATGAGCAGGACCTTCCGCAGGCAGAGAAGGATGAGCTGATGAAATACGCACGGCTTGCTCTAAAGGTGATGAAGGCATATGCGCGCGTATTTACGGTGGGTGAGCCGGCTGCATACCGGTATGGCGGCTGGATCGACTGGTATTCAGGCAGAAAAGAGAAAGCACTCCGAGCCTGGCGCATGGCTGCGGAAAAGGCACATCTTATTCCCATGCATTATGAGGAAGGATTTTCGTATCTTACGCTTGCAAGCCACCTGCCATCTGAGGAGCCCGAACGCATAACAAGCCTGGAGAAAGCGCGCCAGGCCTTCCAGCGCGGCGGCCTGGATCATTGGGCTGGAATCGCAGGCACATTCTAATTTGAACAACTAAACATCGACTGTGATTACAATTCATTCAATGGAGGGCCAACCATGACCATGCTGCAAACTGTTGACAGTATTCCGAGTTTGTCTTTTCCTCCGTTCGTAGGCTGGCGCGGAACCCTGCTCGATTTTGCCCGCGATTCAACCGGCTTTCTTGAGAGACTCCACAGTGAGCATGGGAAGATCGTTCGTGTGGGTCAGGGAAAACTATCTGCCACCTTTACATTTCACCCTGAATATACGCGTCGGATTTTGAGCGACCCTGAATTCTTCTACAGCTTCAGCCTGGACGATGTCCCGTTTCCATTCAGCGATATCCAGGTGCTCAAAAGTATGACCACTGCCATTGCTCTGCTCAATGGGGAACAACACAAGCGTCACCGCCGCCTGATGGCTCCCGCCTTCCATAGCAGTGTTCTGCCTGTCTATGTGGACCAGATCATCGAGCTGGTCGAAAAATATTTCAACAAGTGGACTCCGGGTCAGATGATTGATCTCCAGCGCGAGATGGATCTGTTCACCAACCTGCTTGCCATGAAAATTTTTGTGGGTATGGAATCGGATGAGGAAAGCAGGCATTTTGCCCACCTGTTCGAAACAGTCCTCGAACTTCTGTTCAAGCCGTCAACTTTTCTGCTGCCCTACGATCTGCCCGGTTTTTCATATCACCGTCTTCGCGTAAAGGGGACTGAGCTGGAGAGACAGCTCCGGGATCTGATCCGGCGGCGAAGTGAGAAAGGTCTGGGCGGCATGGATCTAGTATCCATGTTTTTACAGGCGCAGGATGAAGATGGTTCGAGGATGAGCGAGAATGAGATCATCGGCGAGACGGTGGCAGTCTTTCGCGGAGGATCGAAGACCAGCGCCAGCACTATGACCTGGACTCTCTTCCTGTTGACGCAGCATCCAGACATCTATTCGGCTCTCACGGACGAATTGAGCGGCACGCTCCGAGGCGCGTCTCCCACAATGGAGCAGCTCAGCCGGCTGCCCCTGCTCGAAGGCGTAATCAAGGAAAGCATGCGGCTCGTACCACCTGTGCTGTGGGGCATCCGCTACAGCGTGGACGATTTTGAACTGGGAGGGTATCAGCACGAAACAGGCAGCTCGGTCATTTACAGCTCGTATGTGACTCATCACATGCCCGAGCTCTACAACGATCCGCAAAAGTTCAATCCCTATCGCTGGGAAACCATCCGACCGTCCGCCTATGAATACCTCCCCTTTAATGCTGGGCCGCGTCGCTGCCTTGGCGCGGAATTTGCGATGATGGAGATGAAGATTGTGCTGGCGATCCTGCTTCAACGATACCACTTTACGCTTTTGCCAAACCAGCGCATCGACCGGGTCGGCATGACCGGTTCACTGCCAAAGCACGGGATCCGTATGAAGATCGAGAGGCCGGGCGCGAGATTCACAAAAGTCGCGGTGAAGGGGAATGTACACCGGTTGGTCGATCTAACGTAATAGGAATGCCGGCAGCCTATGAGTTCCCGAAGATATACTTATCCAAGAAAGCATTGCGGAATTTTCGCTGAGGATCATAATGCTGAAGCAGCCGCTGAAAGTCTGGCAGCTTTTTATATAACGATTGAAGGCGCGCAGGAGACATCGTAAACAGCTTGCCCCAGTGCGGACGGGCATCGAAG
>DATFET010000462.1:0-11585 GCA_035250835.1 Anaerolineales bacterium | reverse complement strand
CGGCTGGGTTCCGGTGCGCCGGCCTTTGGTCTGGTGATCGCCTCGCACCAGTATCAGGCACGTGAGGTTGTCAGCGGTGTATCCAGCCTGCTGGGTGACACGCCGCTGATCGGTTTCGGCAGTTCCGCAGGTCTGACAGCTGGTGGATTGCATGCCAATTCGGTCATTATCGCTTTGCTGGGAGGAGATGTGCTGGCTGAAACGCGCTGGATGCCCGGCTACGCTCAAAGCGGACGTGAGACCGGCGCGCAGCTTTCCAGGCAGGCTTCTGAACAGGGAGATACACGCGCCCTGTTCTTTTTCGCAGATGGTTTCAATGGGGATGCAGACCAGCTCTGCAGTGCCTTTGGCGATTCACCTTTTCCACTCGCCGGTGGTTTATCCTCTGGTGATCAGCACAGCGGACACTCCTACCAGATCGCGGGTCCGCAGACGGGGAGCGGCGCGCTGACCGCAGCATTCCTGCGCGGCGACTTCCGCGTCGGCGTGGGAGCAGCCCATGGTTGGAACCCGGTCGGCAGTCAGTTCCGCGTGACCCGCTCGCGTGGGTTCTGGCTCCGCACTCTGGACGGCAGACCTGCATCCGAAACCTATGCCCAGCTCTTTGGCTATCCGGCGCGTGAATGGGCCTTCCCGCCGCTGAGCCATCTGGCACGCCTTTATCCCCTGGGAGTGGAGCAGGGTGATGAGTTGGTCGTGCGCGCCCCGATTCGCGTGGAAGCAGACGGAAGTTTTCGCATGAATGCGCCGGTGCGCGATGGCGCAGATGCCTATCTGCTGGTGGGGAGCCGCGTTTCCTGTGACAATGCCGCCCAGCGTGCCGCACAACAGGCGCTCCAGCAGTTGGAGGGCAGAAAGCCCGTCTTCGCCCTGGTGCTCGTGGACGTCGCCTGGGAGATGCTGCTCAGATCACACCCCGGCTCTGAGATCTCTGCAGTGCAGGATATCCTGGGCGGGGAAATCCCCATCGCCGGCGGCTATACACTGGGACAGATCGTGCCCGGCCGGGAAATGAAAAATCCGCAGTTGTTGAACCAGCACATCGTTGTGGTCGCCTTTGCCGAAGAATAATTCCGAACCGTATGTGCCTCAGCCGCCGTCCACGGCGGTTTTTTCTTTAAGGATGGCACATCCAGTTTATAATGAATCGTGAGGAGAGATACATGAACAGGAAGATTCCTTCGATCGTTCCAACGCTATTTGCCTGGCTGGCTGTGATTTTGACGGCGTGCGCTTCGCCCACAGATACTTCCGCAACACCTACACCGCTCGTCCTGGTGACGCCGACCTTTTCTTCGACTGGGCTGCCTGCGCCCCTTACGCCCTTACCGACAACAGGTGGGCTTACACCCGGCGCTACGCTGCCTGTGACCCCGTTACCCGGCTCGTCGAATATCTGCACCGACCCCCAGGTCCCTGCATTGATCGACGCGCTCAAGACTGCCACGCTCACCTCGGATGGTCCTTTACTGGCCTCGCTCGTCAGCCCGTCCAGCGGGATGGATGTGAGTTACTTCCATAATGGAACAGCGGTCAATTACCGCCCGGACCAGGCCAAGTTCCTGTTTGAGACCACTTATGAAGTGGATTGGGGCGTGGAGCCCGGCAGCGGCGCGCCGAAGCAGGGCTCCTTTCACGATGTCGTCGTGCCAGCCCTGGTCCAGATCTTCAACCAACCCTACACTCTTCACTGCAACGAACTCAAATATGGCGGAGCGACCTATCCGGTGAATTTCCCCTATGACAAAGGCTATTATTCCATCTACTTCCCCGGCACCGAAGCCAATGGTTTTCTCGACTGGCAAACCTGGGTGGCTGGAGCCGAGTATGTGGACGGCAAGCCCTACATTTATGCCCTGATGCAATTCTTCTGGGAACCATAGTCAATGTGATCACTACGTGAGGGGGCAGTGCAAGATTTCATCTGCCAGGCCACAGATGGCGGAAACAAAATAAACAGGTAAGAATCGTTACATCCGGGTAAACTAAGTTATTGTAAAAAGTTGCAATAAGGATTCGGCATGTCTTGTACTTCAGAGTATGCAATAGAGCTCCGTTCACGCGGCTTCCGAATGACTTCACAGCGGCTGACGATCCTGCACGTCCTGCGTCATGCAGGCACGCATCTTTCCCCCGGTGAAATTTATAAACAGGCGCGGAACGAAGTGCCGGGCATTACCGAGCCTACTGTCTATCGCACCCTGGAATGGCTCGTCAAAAATGGCCTGGTACGGCCGTCCCATTCCGGCAGCGGGCATTTCACCTACCAGATCGCGGGCGATGACCATCATCACATCCTCTGCCGGATGTGCGGCAGTGAGGTGGAAGTGGAGCACACCCAGCTCGAAAACCTGTACCGCAGCCTGGAGGAGTCAAGCGGCTACCGCAAAATTAACAGCCACCTGACTTTCATAGGGGTTTGTCCGAACTGTGCATCCATATTAGTGAAAGGAACATGATCATGCATTACACACCTGCCCAACTACACATCCCGGATGGTTTTCTGAGCCTGGCTGTCTCGCTGGTCTGCTGGATGATCACGGCCCTGGTCCTCAGCCTGGCCATTTCACGCACCAATAAATCGCTTGGCGAAAAGCAGGTCCCGCTGATGGGCATCATGGCGGCGTTCATCTATGCCGCCCAGATGATCAACTTCCCGGTTGCCGGCGGCACTTCCGGTCACTTACTGGGCGGCGCGCTGGCGGCAATCGTACTGGGTCCGTGGGCGGGGATGCTGGTCATGACCGCCGTCATCGCAGTCCAGGCATTGATCTTCCAGGATGGAGGCCTGTTGGTCATGGGCGCCAACATCCTGAATATGGGAATCATCACAGCCGCCATCGGATATGGACTCTATCGCGGGGTCCTGGGATCTTCCCGTACAGTCAAGCTGACGATGGCAGGCGTTGCAGCCTGGCTTTCAGTCATGGCGGGCGCGCTTGCCACCTCCCTGGAATTGTGGCTGAGCGGAACGAGCGGCCTGCAGGCAGTGACGATCGCCATGCTCGGAGTCCATGCGTTGATCGGGATTGGGGAGGCGTTGATCACGGTCACGGCACTGGCCTTCATCTTCCAGACCCGCCCGGATCTGCTGGATGAAAAATCCGTTTCGGCGCAAAGCGGACGCGGCTGGGTCGTTGTAGGTATTCTCATTGCCCTGACAGTTGTCCTGCTCTCGCCGCTGGCTTCTGCCAACCCCGACGGGCTCGAACGTGTCGCTGGGGACATGAGCTTTATCGATGCCGGGCAAAGAGCGCCCTACGAAATCATCCCCAATTACACCATCCCCTTCCTCGGCTCCACCCCGCTTTCGACCATCCTGGCTGGGGTGGTGGGAGTGATCGTCGTCCTCGTGCTGGTCTTTGCAGCCGGCAGGGCTCTCCAAAGAAAATCACAACTCCAAAATCACCAATCATAAATCTTCAATCGTAAATCGTCATGCATGCCGACGCCTTCGACCGCTATCATCATGGGCACAGCCCCGTTCACAACCTGGACCCGCGCATCAAGGTGATTGTAACGATCGCGTTCATCCTCTCGAACGCGCTGCTTCCGGACGGTGCCTGGATTGCGTTCGGGCTGGCATGGCTGTTCGTGCTCCTCGCTAATTACATGTCCGGGCTGGGGATCGGGTTTACCTTCAAGCGCTCTTTTATTGCACTGCCCTTTGCGCTGGCTGCCGTCACTGTGCTGTTCACTCTACCGGGCGAGCCAGTGGCATCATTCAGTTTCCTGATATGGAACCTGACCATCACGGATGCCGGCCTGCTGCGTTTCGTGAGTATCATCGTCCGCTCGTGGCTGTCGGTACAGATGGCGATCCTTCTGGTGGCAGTGACCGAGTTCCCGAAGATCGTCCACGCCCTGCGCCATTTGCGCGTCCCAGCCGTCCTGACAGTCATCATTTCGTTCCTGTACCGCTACCTGTTTGTGCTCACCGACGAGGTCATGCGGATGCTCAGGGCAAGGCAGTCGCGATCGGGAGCCACGGCCGGCTTGAGGTCCGGTCGGAGCGTGATGTGGAGGGCGCGCATCGCCGGTCACATGGCAGGACAGTTGTTTTTGCGAAGTTACGAACGCAGTGACCGCATCTACACTGCCATGCTGTCGCGCGGCTACAAGGGCGAGCTGATGACCATGCATCCGCACGAGTATCAGCGCAGCGACCTGTGGATCGGCGGGCTTTCGATCCTTGCCCTGATCATCATGCAGTTTGCAGCCCGGCTTTCATGAAAGATGCCATGACAGACTCAAGCGTCCTTAAAGTAGCCGACCTGCATTTTTCGTATCCGGATGGGCACGCGGCCCTGCGCGGCATCTCGTTGAATCTATGCCCGGGCGACAAGGTCGCGCTGGTAGGACCCAACGGCGCGGGCAAGTCCACGCTGATGCTGCACCTGAACGGGATCCTGAGTGGCCGAAGGGGCGAGGTCGAAATTGGAGGCATGCACCTGACGCGGGACAACCTGCCGCTGATCCGCGGCATGGTGGGGCTTGTCTTCCAAAACCCGGACGATCAGCTCTTCTCCCCAACGGTGTTCGAGGATGTGGCGTTCGGCCCGCTGCATATGGGTCTGCCGGAAGCGGAGGTGATCGCCCGCGTCGACTCAGCTCTCGAAGCGGTGCGGATGTCGGCGTACCGCGACCGTCTGTCACATCACTTGAGCGTGGGAGAGAAGAAGCGTATTGCGATCGCCACTGTCCTTTCGATGGAGCCCAGGATCCTGGTGCTCGACGAACCCTCGGCCGGGCTCGACCCGCGCGCCCGCCGCACGTTGATCCATCTGCTGCGCGACCTGCCGATCACCATGCTGGTCTCCACGCACGATATGAGACTGGTCCAGGAATTGTTCCCGCGCACCATCGTGATGGACGATGGCCTCATCGTGGCAGATGGAAATACAAAAGAAATTCTGGAGGATGAAAAGTTGTTGAACGAGCACGGACTCGAGAAGCCGTAGAGCTGGGGATAAGCAGTCAAGTAAACAGTAAATAGGGTATTGGGGGAAGAGTTTTCTTGCTGCATTGAGATAGATTTCCCGGAAGCCAAACCTTTGTAACTTCAAAGTGACATCTGCCGTCCTGTTTGTGCAGATGATTGCATACCATCCATATAGGGTTATGTTCGGCCGGGCTGCCACATTGACCGAAACAATCAACAATGACAGTAGCTTTGGCTGTTCGGCGCGTCTACAGATTTGTTGTTCCCGGAGCGCACTCACGACTCCTAAGGGATTGGAATTATGAATTCAAAATACAACGTTGCAGTCATCGGTGGCGGGGTGATTGGGGTATGTTCTGCCTATTACCTGGCGCAAAAAGGCCTGAAAATAATATTGATTGAAAAAGGGGAGATCGCCTCGGGCTGTTCCTCTGGCAATGCCGGGTTGATCGTCCCAAGCCATGCCATGCCGCTGGCTTCCCCGGGCGTGCTGGGCGACAGGCTGCGCTGGCTGCTGGATGCGGAGAGTCCATTTTATATCAAACCTCGCTTCGAATTAGCCCTGTTCAACTGGCTGGTCCGTTTTGTGCGTGCCAGCCGCCAGAAGGTGATGCTGCGGTCGCTGCCTATTTTGCGTAACCTGCTGTTTGCCAGCGCAGCCCTGTATGATGACCTCGCCGATACCGCTGGCTTTTATTTCGGTTATGAAGGGGATGGATCTCTGTGGGTGTGTCTTTCAGAGGAAAGATTGGAACGCGAGAGGCATGAAGTCCAGCTGCTCGAGCGGTCTAAAATACCGGCTCGGATCGTGACACGCAGCGAAGTCCACGACCTGGAGCCTGCCCTGCTTCCGGAAGTGGTCGGTGGGGTTTTCTATCCCAACGACGGACATATCGACCCGCAGCACTTCGTGGTTGGGCTGGCAGAAAAAGCCCGACAGCTGGGAGTGGAGATCTGCACGCAGACCGAAGTGTTGGGTTTCGAAGCGTCCAAAAGAAAGATCACATGCATCCAGACCACGAGCGGCAATGTCCATGCAGAGCAGATCGTGCTGGCAGCGGGCGTGTGGTCAACTGAGATGGCACGCGCATTGAACCTGCGACTTCCCATCCAGGCAGCCAAGGGCTACAGTATCACGCTGAAGAATCCGCCCTCGCCGCCGAAACTGCCGCTGCTGTTTGGGGAGGCACGTGTGGCTGTAAATCCGTTGGGGTATGCGCTCCGCCTGGCAGGGACACTTGAGATGGCAGGCATGGACCTTTCGATCAACAAACGGCGCGTCGAAACAATACGAAAGTCGTCAAGTGCTTATCTGGCGGGTATTGAGGATGCGAAGGTGATCGAGACCTGGTGCGGCCTGCGTCCGTGCACGCCGGATGGACTGCCGATCATCAGCCAATCGAAAAATTTCAGGAATCTCATTATCGCGGCGGGGCATGCCATGCTGGGTATGTCACTGGGGCCAATTACGGGAAAATTGGTTTCACAGCTGGCATGTCAGGAAAAGACCGATCAGGATCTGTCACTGCTGAGGGAGGAAAGGTATTAAGATGCTCCTAACCTTCTTGGAGGTTTGTGTAACACTCACCTCCCTGTTAGCGTCTTGTCAAGGTAATAAACCCATCAAAAATACAGATATTGAAGCGCTGGCCGTTTGCCGAGGTGGACGATTCGCTAATAACCATCCAGTCAAGAAGGGCGGTAATTTTGAGGATATCGAGGAGTTAGGAAAAACACAATACGATCCAAGTCAATCTTCGTCCGGACACTATTGGTTTTGGGAATTGTTGCCTTCAACGGGTTAATCGCAAAACCGTCTGTTCATGCCCAAATTGCACAGCCTTCTTTCAAAGACATCCGGACTGTTTTCACAACTGAGTTTGGCATTCCTCACCCCACCGGCTTCGCTTTCTGGCCAGGATCCAAAGGATTTGTAGTGTGGGGATCGGATGCGGGGGAAATCCAATTGGTTTCGGATTATAAAAATCCAGCCGGTTCCCTGACCCTTCCTGTGATACCCGAGTCCCCCCAGACGACCGCCTTCGATACCCAAAGCAACAGCCTGTTCTTTTTAAACATCACCACTCTTGAGCTGGTAAAGATCGCCCTGGATCCAAATGGACTGCCCGCCGCTTCCGGGAAAAATATTACCCGTTATAACGCCCGGGCCTATGGTCTTCAGAATCCTCAGGGAATCACTTTTGACCCCGATAGTGGCGGACTCTTCATCCTGGATGCCATCGGACCTCGCATCATCGGAATCGACTCTGATCCCACCAATGGTTTTGATGGCGATACGGCTGCGCGTGGTGACAGGATCAATAGACTTGCCCTGCATGGTTTCAAGGATGTCCAGCTGCGCGGGCTTGCCTTCAATTCTCAAAATCAACATTTCTATGCAGCGGCTCCCGATGAACAAAAGATCTATGAGTTCGATCAAAGTGGCAATGAGGTTGCCAGCCTCGATGTTCGCTCGTACGGGTTGAAGAACATCCAGGCACTGACCTTTGCGCCGAGCGCCGATTCGACAGATGATCCGGCGACGACGAATTTGTTCGTCCTGGATGGTGGCAGCAGGCGGACGCAGACACAGGTTCAAAGTAGCGGCCAGATCCTTGAATTGTCACTGCAGCCCCAGGCGCTCCCCCCAGGAACAACCCTGTTGCCAAGTACTTTGGTCCGCACGTTTAGCACTGCTGATGATGTCTGGAATCCCTCCAGCCCGGATCCAAGTGGAATCGATTACATGCCCTCAACCGGCAAACTACTGATCGGGGACAGTGAAGTTGACGAAATGTCAAGTTATTTCACTGGAAATAATGTCTTCAGCCCAACACTTTCAGGAACCCTGGTCAGCACCTGCAGCACGACAAATCTCTCCCGCACCGGATTTTCGAATGAACCTGCCGGGCTGGCGATCAACCCAAACAACAACCATGTCTTTATTACAGACGATGATAGGAAGAGCGTCTTTGAAGTAGGTCTCGGGCCTGATAATACTTACTGCACGGCTGACGACACACTCACGACTATGGTTCTTGGCTACCCGGATGGCGATGATGTGGCGTATGGGAACAACATGATCTTTATTGCTGCAGGGGCCGATGCAGAGGTGTATATGTTCAGCCTTGGAAACGACGGAGTCCTGGGCGGTGGCGATGATGGAGCGATCACTCACTTTGACACGGGAGCACTCGGCTTGTCAGACCTGGAAGGAATCGGCTATAACGCCGATGCGAACACGCTTTTCATCGTCAGCACCAGCAGTGGCGACCGGTATCTGGGCGAGATCTCCTTAACCGGTACACTCCTGAATGCTTATGATCTGTCCTTTATGGGAACTGCGTCCAATATCCGCTCGGATGTCGCCTATGCCCCGAGCACTCAAAATGTGAACACTAGGAACATCTACATTGTTAGTCGTGGTGTTGACAACGGTACGGACCCAAATGAGAACGACGGCATAGTCTGGGAGATTTCGCTCTCTGCTCCTCCAACCCCCACCCCGACCGGCACAGCCGTTTCAGGAAACCCTCTACTGGCTTCGTTTGCGAGCAATGGTAGTGTAGGGGGAGTGTCCTTTGCCGATGAAGACGTTTTGAAGTTCAACGGGGCATCCTGGAGCCTGCTCATCGACGGCTCGGATGTTGGGGTGGGAGGCTCGGATCTCTTTGCGTTTTCGATGCTGGACGCCGATTCGATTCTGATGTCTTTCAGCAGTGCAGTTACGGTCAATGGCATTGCTGCCACACCGCAGGATGTATTGCGCTTCGATGCCACCTCTCTGGGGTCCAACACGGCAGGAACGTTTAGCATGTATTTTGATGGCTCGGACGTGGGACTGGATGTAAGCGCCGACAGCATCGATGCACTAAGTCTGCTCTCCGATGGGCGCATCTTGATTTCGACGACCGGCAATCCTACCGTCTCGGGACTCAGTGGAGTAAATGATGAAGACCTGCTTGCTTTTACACCTGTGACACTTGGCAATGCCACGAGCGGTAGCTGGTCACAATATTTTGATGGCTCGGACGTCGGGCTGGCCGATCGCAGTAATGAGGATATCGACGCCGTAGATGCCCTTTCGAATGGCAGCATCTATTTATCCACTCTGGGAGATTTTTCGGTCACTGGCGTAGCAGGCGCAGATGAAGATGTATTTATTTGTGTACCCACTTCCGTTGGAAATACGACTGTCTGTAACTACTCCTCCAGTCGTTACTTCGATGGCAGTATATCGGGCCTGGGAACCAATGACATAGATGCCTTTAATTTCCTGTCGCTGGAATCTGCGTCAACACCGGGTCCTGCCAACACGCCCACCAATCCAGGAACACCGGCTGCAACTTTTACTGCTAATAACACCTCGACGTCAACCCAGACAGCGACTCCTGGGCCAGCAGCCACCAATCCGCCGACTTCGACCCTGGCGGCCCCAGTTCCCTCGAACACAGCCGCTGCTGCCTCTACACCCACCTCGGCCGTCAGCGATGGGATCTTTGCCAATGGTTTTGAAAGTGGGGATCTGTCGGCCTGGAGCGGCAGTGCAACCAACGGCGCTCATCTGGGCGTGAGCCCAGCGGCCGCCCTGGCAGGCAGCTTTGGCATGCAGGTACAGATCAATGGCACTACGGCGCTGTACGTCAACGATGCTTCCCCGAATGCCGAGCCGCGCTACCGGGTGCGCTTCTATTTTGATCCGAATTCGGTCACGCTGGCAAGCGGTGACTATCTGTATATCCTCAACGGCTATACTGCGACCGTGAGCGGCAGTATTTTGCGGATCGAACTGAAAAGCAGCAGCGGCGTGTACCAGGTGCGGGCCAGGGCAATGGACAACGGCGGCACCTGGAAGAACACCGCCTACCTGACCCTGAGCGATGCCTCTCACCTCCTGGAAGTGGAATGGGCCGCCGCCAGTGCAGCCGCTGCGCTGGATGGTGCGCTGACGTTCTGGGTGGATGGGGTGCAGCAGGGGAGGGTGACGGGCATTGCCAACGGCACCCAGCGGATGGATAGTGTCCGACTGGGACTGCCGTACATGTCCCTCACTTCAACGACAGGAACCCTGTATTTCGACGCCTTCGAATCTAGACGCCTCACATACATTGGTCCATAATCAGTTTTTGGGTTGTTCATGAAACGAAAGCGCCCCTGAATTTTCAGGGGCGCTCAATATATCCCAACCCTGAACTTGCTAATCGTACCTGCAACAAATCCTACAACCCTGCAGCACTCTTCAAGGCTTCAGCCTTGTCCGTGCGTTCCCAGGGAAATTCGATGTCGTCCCGTCCAAAGTGACCGTAGGCAGCTGTCTTGCGATAGAGCGGCTTACGCAGGCCCAGGTCGCGGATGATCGCGCCCGGGCGCAGGTCGAAGAACTCATTGATGAGCGCAGCGATCTTCTCGTCAGAGATCCTGGCTGTGCCAAAGGTCTCCACATTGACCGAGAGCGGATGTGCAACGCCAATGGCATACGAAACCTGGACCTCTACACGATCAGCGAGGCCGGCAGCCACGATGTTCTTCGCCACGTAGCGGGCGGCGTAGGCTGCGGAGCGGTCCACTTTCGTCGGATCCTTCCCGCTGAAGGCGCCGCCGCCATGTCGTCCCATGCCGCCATAGGTGTCGACGATGATCTTACGCCCGGTCACCCCGGCATCGCCCATCGGCCCGCCAACTACGAAGCGACCGGTCGGGTTGACGTACACCTTCAGATTGTTATCCACCATCTCCTCGGGCAGGGCTGGCATGATGATCTGCTCGGTGACGGTCTCGGTGATTTCGGCGTGCGAAACGTCCGGGGCGTGCTGGGTGGAGATGAGGACTGTATCCACGCGCACGGGCCTGCCCTTCGAATATTCGATCGTGACCTGACTCTTCGCATCCGGCCGCAGCCAGGGGATGGTCCCGTTTTTACGAAGCTCGCTCTGGCGGCGGGTGAGCCGGTGGGCGAGGTAGATCGGCATGGGCATGAGGGTGGCAGTCTCATTGCAGGCATAGCCAAACATCATGCCCTGGTCACCGGCTCCGATCGTCTCGACCTCGGCATCCGTGATCTCGTGACCATTGCGCGATTCGAGGGCGTGGTCCACGCCCATGGCGATATCGCCGGACTGTTTGGCAATGGCGACCAGCACACCGCAGGAATTTCCGTCGAAACCTTTTTCGCTTGCATCGTACCCAATATCGCAAATGACTTGTCTTGCCAGTTGATCGTAATTAAAAACTGCATGGGTGGTGATTTCCCCCAGCAGTGCGACGAAGCCGGTCTTCGTTGCGGTTTCGCAGGCAACGCGCGAGCGTGGATCCTGCTCGAGGCACGCATCCAGGACTGCGTCTGAGATTTGATCGCAGAGCTTGTCGGGATGTCCCTCGGTCACCGATTCGGATGTGAACATCAGTTTCGGTGAGGTCATAAAAGTGTTGCTCATTGTTGAAACTCCTTGAAAATAAGATTGCCCCTCCAGACGTACAGAAAGGGCAATCGATCTTCAAGTGAGAAGCCCTCTCATCTCCCAGAACATCCGTCTGTCGGAATTGGCACCTTTTCAGCGTTTGTCTAATGATGACTTTTTTGCTGGCAGGTTGTCGAGGCATCGCAGGGCCGTTCCCTCCGCCTCTCTGGATAAGAGCGCCTTGT
>DATFET010000438.1:0-5236 GCA_035250835.1 Anaerolineales bacterium | reverse complement strand
GTGCGGGCGTACGCCCGCACCCCTATTTCGGGAATCCACTAAATTTGTTACTGATTATTTTTCATTGAGAACATCCATTGCGGCGGATGCCATGAGCGCTGAGGCACGGATCAATGCTTCTTCGTCGAAGTCAAACTTCGGGTGATGATGACCATAATCAAGATGACGCGCCTTGTCGTTCGAACCGACAAAGAAGTAGCAGCCCGGCACCTTTTCCTGCATGAACGCCATATCTTCGGCGGTCATGGTCTGATATTCATTGTCGATCTTTGATACGGGCAGGACGCGCTGCGCCGTCTCCTGAACTCGCGCAGTGACCGTGTCATCATTGACCAATGCAGGTGTAATGCGCTTGATGGAAACCTCAGCCTGACAGCCCAGCGCAGACGCAGTGCCCTGCGCGATCTGTTCGATCCTTTCCACGACCTTTTGTCTGATCCCGCCATCAAACGTGCGGATCGTCCCCTCGAGCCTGACCTGCTGCGGGATGACGTTGAACGTAGTCCCGCCGTGGATATTCGTCACGCTGACGACAGCCGTATCGAGCGGGGACACGTTGCGCGAGACGACGGTCTGCAGTGCGCTGACGATCTGTGCCGCGGCGACGATCGGGTCTACTGCCCGGTCGGGGATGGCTCCATGTCCGCCCCTGCCGCTGACCTGGATCGTGAAAATTTCTGCACCCGCCATGATCGGACCCTTCGTCACACCGACCCAGCCGAGCGGCTTCTCGTTCCAGAGATGCAAGCCAAGAGTCATGTCCACTTTGGGGGTATCGAGCACGCCCTCGCGGATCATCCGCTCGTTGCCGCCGGTATCCTCTCCGTTTGTGCCTTCCTCTGATGGCTGGAAGCAGAACTTGATCGTCCCTGCCAGTTCTTCGCGATGCGCGTGCAGCATTCTCGCAACGGTCAATCCGATTGCGGTGTGACCGTCATGTCCACAGGCATGCATCACGCCGGGGTTTTGTGAGGCGTATTCCGCCCCGCTCTCCTCCGTGATGGGGAGGGCGTCCATGTCGAAACGGAGCAGGAGAGTCGGTCCCGGTTGCGCGCCTTCGAGCAAGCCGACAACTCCCGTTTTGCCGACTCCTTTCCTCACTTCTATTCCCAAAGCTTCGAGTTCTTTTGCGACAATACCACTTGTGCGGAACTCTCTATAACCTAATTCTGGGTGCATGTGAAAATCACGCCGCAGGGATTGGGTGTATGGGAAAAGCTCTTTGGATTGAGAAAGGAAATTGGGCATAGGAAATCCTGAGGAAAAGATATGGGAGGAGACTGAGGTTAGCTGCCGTGGCCGGGAAAGATTTTTGTGATCGCGTGCTGATGGATTTTATCCGAGCTTTTGCGTGTTTTGTGATCATCGATATCCATGAAGGCAGCATGTAAATCTCCTGTAAAGGCAAAGCCTTCATCAAGTATGAGCGTGACGCTATCGTCGCTGTGACCGGGGGTATGGAGGACCTCTCCATCCAAACCTAACCATGAGAGGAAGCTGCGGCTGTCCGCCAGTTTCAGGATGAGATTATCGTGCTGTTTGATCTCCACATAAGGAAAAGATTTGCCTTTGAAATATTCTCCGAATGGAGCGACGAAATCCACCTGGCATTCGGGAAGGATGAATTTTATCCCCTGGTCTTTCAACTCCTGGACCAGCCCGGCATGGTCGGGATGAAAATGGGTGACAAGCAGATACTTGATCTCGCTAAGTGATATCCCTTTCCGCTTTAGCACATTTGTAAATTGTGAAAGTGTGCCCGGCCAGCCGCAATCGACCAATAATTTTCCCTCCTTGATGTCGATGGCGTAATAATTGGTCGAGGCATAGCCGACGTTGACGATGTTCATATCGTTTCTACGATGCTCCGATGACTTGAATCTCTGTCAGCCACTTGACCCAGTGCCAGCCTCGCCGTGAAGGAACAACAGCTCGCAGAGGAAAACCATGCGAGTGGTTCAAGACTTCCTCACCGACATGGGTGGCTAAGAGAATCTCCTGCGCCTGTACGAGGGTGAAAGGAGCCGAATAGTCCAAAACACCTCGCAGCAGGATACCTGTCGCTTTGGGTTGAACCTGGGCACGAGCCAGAAGATCGGAAAGTGGGATACCTTGCCAGGTCTGTACAGTGTACCAGCCGCCGGTGCAATCGAGTGTGGCGGTCGCCTCCGAAAAGGAGAGAGCGAGTAAATCGGTATACGTGAATGACAAAGGCGTCATGACTGCTCCCGTCACGCGCAGGGCCCAGGTATCGGGGTCTAGTTTGATCCTGCCCTGGTCAGCCCCGCTGGTAACTGGGTGCGCATTGCCCGCAAACGAATCCTGCTCGCGTGAGCCTGTAAAGCGGCGCTGCGCTTTTGTACTCTCCATGGACTTTGTCAGGGCCTCCGACAGTCCCCATGTTGCAACGGCAGCTGCTCCGAAGCCCATGAGCTTCAATGCCTGTCTTCGCCCGGCGAAGTCGACCTTTTTAGGGCGAGGCCAGCGGCGCCAGACGTGCAGGATGAACAGGGGAGTCAGACCGAGCGCGATGCCCCAGTGCCATCCGATGCCCGAATAGGCAACTGGCCCGATCCAGACGTAGTACGGACCGATCTGCCAGGTCCACATCAAAACGAGGACCAGGAGGGTCACAGTGGCCATGGTCAACAGGATCGAAACGACGATCATCAGACTGCGGTCGAGTCGGTGATTCAGGCCGCGGCCTAATGAACGCAGGGCAATGACTGTTTTCCAGGGGATGAGCAGGATCAGCGCCCAGCCTGCGATGCGATGAATATCAAATAGTGAGGCTGGGAAGGGCCATACCAGGCCGTAAAGACCTGTAATGCCAAGGACACAAAATAATATGAGGATGAGAGTGTTGATGAAACGCAGAATCGTGCCGTTCATCAAACCTCCTTTGGGTGCCGATAATTAACTGTACTTCACAACGCGGAATTTTTCCTCGTATCTGGGATTTTCATCCGTGCTGTCTTCCGTGCGGCGGGATTTCATTCTCTCGATAAATTTGTCTGCGTCGCCGATCTGTGACTTATGCTGCAGGAGCGCTTCAAGCTTGATCGGCCAGGTATCCGTGACATCGATCACCACATTGGGCTGGATGGTCAGCGAGCACCAGACCTCCTTCGGCATATGAGGCAGGTGACCTTCGATCAGCAGCTCAGGGAAAAAGACCGGGCTTCCCGCGGCCGGAAAAACCGCATCCATGCTGGCCTGCCCGGCCGCGCGATGGTCCGGGTGGTTGATGCCGTAGCCGGCGAACAGGCTTTGCGGGTCACAGGTCACCAGGATATCTGGCTTGAACTTGCGGATGACGCGGACAATGTCGCGGCGCAGATCGATGTCCGGGACGAGGTAGCCATCCGGGCAATCCAGGATGTGGACCACTTCCGCGCCGATGATTTTCGCCGCGGCCTGCTGCTCCTCGCGGCGGATGGCGCAAAGCGCATCCGGGGTCATGACCTCGGGAGTGGAATCGTTGAAACCCTTGTCACCGCAGGTGAGCAGTTGATACGTGATGTGATGCCCGTCCCGCGCCCATTTGGCGAGGGTTGCACCGCAAAAGAACTCAGGGTCATCGGGATGAGCCAATACAACGAGAATATTTTGGGGTGAGTCCCAATTGTCGAGGAGTGTCATGAGTCAGGTTCCAGGATTTGATGTATCAGGTGCCAAGTGCAGGTAAACTAAAACACGGAGTTTCGAATAATCTTCTCCGTGTTTTCGTGTTTCAGTGGCTAATTATTTTTATTGCGCGGGGCTTTTCCGCAGGTGCATCCACCGCTGTCGTGACGGTCACAGGGCGCCTGCGATTTTCGTCGAAGAGCTTCGAGCTCATCCCAGGGCTGCAGGTCTTCGCGGTCGAAGGTCTCGGTCATACGCTTGCCTTCCTCTCCTTCGATCAATACCATGACCTTATTGGTCATCGGCAGAACGTCGATGACCTTGCCTTCGCCCTTCGGCGTGATGACGCGCTTGTTGCGTTTGGGGAGCTCCTTGCGAGCCTCCACGTACTGCTCGTACTCGTAAATGAGACAGCAGCGCAGGCGTCCGCACATGCCTGTGATCTCGTTCGGCGTGAGTGAGATGCCCTGGTCCTTGGCCATTTTGATCGAGATGGGGGAAAAGTCGGTCAGGAATTTGGAACAGCAGCGGGCTTCGAGTCCACAGGCGCCCATCCCGCCGATGATCTTCGCCACATCCCGCGGCCCGATCTGCCGCATCTCGATCTGGCAGTTTGGATACAGGTTGTGCATGTCCTTCTTGAGAGACTTGAGGTCGACCTTTTCCTCGCTCTCCGTGTTGAACAGGAAGGCGAGACGCGAGCCATCAAAGTTGTACTCCGCGGTGACGATTTTTACGCCCTCGAGCCCCAGCTCAGAGGCGCGAGCGCGGCAGTTGATCATGGCTTCGGTCTGTTTGGACTGCCACGATTGGAGCAGCAGCAGGTCACGTGGTGTGGCCCGCCTCTCCACGTACCTCCAGCCGCCTTCCGGTTTGTCCGGTGCATCTTTAACGACCTGGACCACCTCTCCGAGATGTTTACCGCGTGAAGTGTCAACAATCACGTGCTCGCCGAGTCCCACATCTGGGACGGCGGATGTGTCGAAATGGTAGATTTTGCCTACTTTTGTAAAACGTACACCGATAATAATGTGAGGATTCATAGGGCCAATTATACCGTATCGGAATTTCGAGCTTGACTGGCGAGCCGATATAATGAATTCAAATGGTTGTTTCGTAATCTACTCGACCCTATCGGAAATAAGGTGACAATCACTTTTATCAGTGATTTTCTCGGGAAAACGTCAACTGAAGTGACTGTCACCTCTTATTGCCAACAATATCTACTAATTTTGGCTCTCCCGTTTCGGGCGGGATCACAACCTGTACGAAGATTCTTTGCCACGAATTTACACGGATTTCACGAATTTTTTAATCAAATCCGTGCGAATTCGTGAACTCCGTGGCAGAGGGTTTGGTTTTCCCGTTAAAAACGGTAGCGCCCTAATTTTGAAAAGGAAGTCAAAGTGAAACTAAATCATGCAGGAACATCTGTAGTTCTGTTTATCATTTCGATAGCTATGCTTATCCTTCTGACCCTGTTCGAATCATCGCTCAGCTGGCTGCCAACGGACGTTGAAAGAATTGTTAGCGGACTGCTCATGGTGCTGCCGGCGGTCCTGGGTGTCTTTTTTGGCGTTTTGAGCCTCCTCCGAAAAGAGTCAAGACG
>DATFET010000435.1:0-2903 GCA_035250835.1 Anaerolineales bacterium | reverse complement strand
CTCGAAGCCGCGTACGACAAGCAGGAAACCGTCCATCTGGGTCAGTTGGTTGAGCAATTGACCGGAGATGCCGCTTTTCGCCGCGCCCGTCTCCAGCCCGGCGATGTCCGCATAGGTTACTTTGGCGTAGATGGTCTTCTTCGGTTTGAACATGGCAGAGAGTGTATCCACGCGCGGGTCGGGGACATCCACTACCGAGGTATGGACCTCGAAGCGGCCGGCTGAGGCGGTTGTGGGGGCGTGGCCGCGCGTCAAGGCATTGAAGAGGGTTGTCTTTCCTGATTGAGGCAATCCGATAATTCCAAGTTTCATACTGACCTTCGTGTTGGGAGTGGTGGTATACTTTGGGTCGCCCCGCTGAAGCGGGATCTGCGACAAACGGGCCGAAGTGGCGGAATAGGCAGACGCGCACGACTCAAAATCGTGTTCCCTCCGGGAATGAGGGTTCGATTCCCTCCTTCGGCACTCGCTCTGCTCGATTTCGTTCGGCTCCGCTCGGATTATACCCTCCCGGGTAGTACCAATGAAACGTCCTCTGGAATCAAGGACGTTTTATTTTATATGACTTCCAATCGTGCGGGTTGATTGATTCTTTGCTGAAGCACAGAGGAGAACTGCAGGCTCCGGGATGGGGCTTTGCATTTTTGGAGGAAATATGAAACTTAATTTGATCTTTATCCTGATCGACATACTAATCCTGGTGGCCTATCCGATCGTATTCCTGGCAGGCAAGATGCGACATCTCTTGAAAATTAAGAGATAATGGAGATATATATCGTTGCAATAATGGAGGTCCACTATGCCGTCGATGAACGATGTGTTGGGTGTGATCATGGGAGGAGGCCGCGGCTCACGCCTGCATCCGTTGACCAAAATGCGCTCCAAGCCCGCCGTGCCGATCGCGGGAAAATATCGTCTTATTGACATTCCCATCAGCAACTGTATCAATTCAGGGATCTTTCGGGTTGCAATCCTGACCCAGTTTAATTCCGTCTCGCTCCACCGCCACATTTCCCAGGCCTATAACTTCGACGTGTTCCACACCGGCTGGGTGCAGATCTGGGCTGCAGAACAGACGCCTCAGAGCGCGGACTGGTACCAGGGCACCGCCGACGCGGTCCGCAAGCAGTTGTTCGAGATCCAGGCGACGGGCGCGGCATATGTGCTCATCCTGGCGGGTGACCACCTCTACCGCATGGATTATGCCGAAATGGCGGACTTCCACTGGGAGAAAAATGCCGATATCACGGTGGCGGTCCAGCCTGTTGCAAAGAGAGAAGCGTCCAGGCTGGGGATTTTGAAGCGCGAGGCAGATGGCATGATCTCCGATTTTGTGGAAAAGCCCGGGGACCCCGCCGTCCAGGATCGCTTTGTGAGCCGAGACGACCCCGAACGACCCCTGCTCGGTTCGATGGGAATCTATATGTTCAAGACGAAAGTGCTGAATGACCTGCTGATGTATCACCTGCGGCACGATGACTTTGGCGGGGATATCATCCCCGAAGCGATCCGCTCGCATGAAGTATATGGCTTCGATTTCGACGGCTATTGGGAGGACATCGGGACGATCCGCTCGTTCTATGAGACCAATCTCAAACTGACGGGCTCGAATCCCCCATTCAATTTTTACGATCCTCATGCACCGATCTATACCCACGCCCGCTTTCTGCCCGGCTCGACCGTGGAGGATAGCACCTTGCAGGATGTGCTGATCGCCGAGGGCTGCCGCATCCGCAAGGCGGAGCTCACGCATTCGATCGTCGGCATCCGCAGCCAGATTGCGGAAGGGACTGTGATCCGGGACAGCATCCTGATGGGCGCGGATTATTACAACGTCGAGAAGCCGCGCGGCAGCGTTCCGATCGGGATTGGGGCGAACTGTCACATCGAATCCGCGATCCTGGACAAGAACGTTCGCATCGGTGATGGGGTGGTCATCAAGCCCTTCCCCGCAGAGCGGGATATCGATCATGAACTGTACTTCGTGCGAGATGGGGTCGTGGTCATCGCCAAGGACACCGAGATTCCCCCCGGAACGCGCATCGAGCCGAAAGAATGAGGATGAGCATTTCTTCATTTTATATTGACAGCCATTTATTTTGGTGTAAACTCCAGTTGGATGGGGAGTAGCCGCCTGTTCCCCACAGGATTGGATCGTCGTCAGCCCATGGCAGCATCATGCCATCGGCGGTCCAAGCGCTTGAAGCGTAGGCAAGACCACCACTTGGTTGTGGTGGTTTTTTTATTTTTATCACACAGTACAGGAGATTTCCTTTATGACACTTGAAACCAATGTCAAAGTCGAACCCCCCCTCGAACAGGAATGGCACACGCTCAGGGTGGAGGAGGTCTTCAAGCGTCTGGGTGCCCAGGAGGAGGGCCTGACGTCTGAGACCGCGGCTCAACGACTTGCCCAGTTCGGACCGAATGAGCTGCAGGCCACCGCTCATGTTTCTCCCTGGAAGCTTTTGCTCGCTCAGTTCAACAATGTTTTGATCATCATCCTGCTCATCGCCGTCGCGCTCTCCGCGTTCCTGGGTGAAGGCGTGGATGCAATTGCGATCGCGATCATCGTTATATTCGCGGTCGTGCTAGGGTTTGTGCAGGAGTATCGCGCCGAGCGCGCCATCGAAGCCCTGCGGGAAATGGCTGCGCCCACGGCCGCTGTCCTGCGGAATGGCGAAGAGGAGGAGATCGCGGCACGCGAGGTGGTGCCGGGGGATGTGGTCATCCTGCGGGCAGGCGATAAGATACCAGCGGATGCGCGCCTGATCGAATCGATCAACCTGCAGGTGGAGGAGGCGGCGCTTACCGGGGAATCTCTGCCGATTGAAAAGCATACGGATCCGATCGCGGGCACGAACGGCTCCCTGGCTGTGGGTGACCGCAAGAACATGGTGTAT
>DATFET010000434.1:0-9019 GCA_035250835.1 Anaerolineales bacterium | reverse complement strand
CGGGAATGTCAATGCATTGGATAGATCGACAGTACCGACATTTTCCGCTTGATGTGAAGGATCGAACAGCCACGCCTCAGCCTGGACCTCAGTCTGGTCGCCAAGACGAAGGGCCTTCACCTTCTCTTCGAGCGAGAGATTGACCACCATTACGGTCAAGGCGCCATCCGGTCGCCGCGCGGCATAAATCGAAAGATCCGGGTCATCAGAGGAGGAATAGACCAATTCGTTCCCGAACTTTTTATACATTTGATAGGTGTAATACGCTGGAAATACATCAAACTGGCCGATCAATCCCAGCCCGCCGTAGCCTGCCCGGGTAGCCAGAGCCCATTCATTTGCCATAAAGACACCGTTCCTGATCATCCTGCCCAGCACATCTGCCATCCAGATGGCGTTGGCGTGCGAATCAGGTGTTGTCTCCCCGCCAAAGGACCTGTCGTAGGCAGAGTTGAACTCTGTGACTGCGATCGGGAGGTCGCGTCCCGTATGTTCGCGGATCAAATCTCTCGCATGGATGATGATCTTATCCCACTCCTGTGCGCTCCGCCGTAATTCGTCCATGGATGGGCGGCCGGAAATATTTGTGAGCGGGAAAGGATACCTGTGGAAGGATACAACATCCACCATGTCGGCATTTGCCTTGAGGAATTCTATCAGCCAGTTTTCATCCCACTCGCTGAAGTTGGTCGTCGCGCCGGGCGTTGTATCGTAACTGAACTGGTTGATGTCCGGGCCGACGAGTTTGATGGTCGGGTCCACTTCCTTCATTGCCTGGGCGATCGCCCGCCATTCCGTATTGTAGCGTTCCACATCGTACTCTTCATTTTTATTCTCATAGACACCCTTGTACAGGGTAGGCTCATTTCCAATGCTCCAGTATTGGACGTTATATTTCTTCTCGATGTTCGTGTATCTCACCAGTTCCGCGGCTTGTTCGGGCGTTCCGTCCACCATGCGGGCGCTGATCGTGACGGTTGCCCCGACTTTTTTGGCAAAATCCATGATCTGGTCGATCTGCAGAGGCGTGACATTATTCTGGTCCCCCCATGAACCGGCCGGGAATCTGAGGATCGTGACTCCTGAGTCATAGGCGGCTGGCAGCATTGCAAGGGACACGACCAGCCAGGGTCCGTAGTTCGAGCCGTAGACCAGCGGGCTGATCGGACCTAATGAAGTGGACGGATCCACGAATAGCGTGTTTGGGACCGGGGTCGGGATTGGTGTGTAGGTCGGCAGCAGAATGGGAGTCGGGACAGTGGTCTGAGCTGCCTGCGGATCTGATGTAGCGGTGGCAGCCTGAGGGGCACCTCCGGCAGGCTCAGGCGTGGAAGGAGCCGCAGAACGACATCCAGCTATGAGTATGGAAAGAACCGACAAAAGAAGGATGGGATACTTCATTGAAATCTCCGGGAAAAGTTGATATGTCCATAATATCACTCATCTTACGCAGAACGTCCCGAAGGTTTCCGTAATCTAGTCTTGTTCTCCACCCGAACCTTCGGGACGGTGCGTAACATCAGTCATCATTTGTCCACTTAAAAATAACAGAGACAACCTCACAGGTTGTCTCTGTTAGAGATCAATTTGCTGAGTTTATATTGTAACTCTGCCTCTGGTCAGCAAAGCCAGCAAGGCGACGAAAAGGGCAGAACCGATGACCGACCAGACAATGGGGAAGGATCTGCCGCCTACGTTGATGGCAAAGACTTCGGGCAGGCCGAGCGCGCCTGCGATCCAGGTTCCGATCACAGCTCCCACAAAGCCAACAAGGATGGACGTGATGCAGCCGCCCACCGAGTAACCTGCCAGTGCCTGGCCAACGGCTCCACAAACTGCGGCGACGACGAGAAGTATTAGAAAATCCAGAACGGTCATTTCGATCTCCTTTCGCAAATTCGATGCTGCATTCTCTTTTGGTTAACTGTCTAACGAAGAATAAATACTGTAGGTAAATGAAGGCATCTTAAAAGCAAAGGATGAGCGAAGTGAAATCATCGCTCATCCAAATGTTGTTACATATCGCGGTTGTCGAGGTTATTCAGGAACATATCCAGTTCATTGGCAGCTTCTTCGCGGCTGTAACCATAGCGTTCCTGGATCAGGCCCGCCAGTTCATCGTAGCGGCCGTTAATCACGTCCAGTTCATCATCTGTCAACCGGCCCCACTGTTGTTTGACCTTACCTTTGACCTGTTTCCATTGACCTTCAAGAACATCCCTGTTCATATTCAATTTCTCCTTTCTTTCAATCTAAGCAAAGTGGACGAAAATTGACTCAGCCTGAGATGTCAGGTGAAGTCATTATGATTAAACGAATGAGCTATGAGTTTGTTACTTCATGGGAATTGGACAGTTTATGCCTCGATGCGAAACCCCCTCAGCCTGTGCGAGCAGGTTCTTCGGGGGATTTATGAAACCCTGGAATGTTGATCCAGGTATTTAAGTCCCGAGCCTGTATTGAACAGGACAATTCTTTCAGCGGGCTGGACCCATCTCTGTTCGATCAGCTTTTCCAGGGCGGCGAGCGTGGCAGCACCTTCCGGAGCCGCGAAGATGCCTTCCATTTCGGCCAGCTTCCGCTGGGATTCGAGGATCGCCTCATCGCTCACCGCCAGGGCAATCCCTTCACTTTCATAGATATCCCGCAATATGAGATGATCGGCAAAACTTTTGGGGACGCGCAAACCAGAGGCGTGGGTTCGGGCATCTGTCCAAAAGTCGCAGAACTCTGCATGCTTCTCGAAGGCGCGGACAATGGGCGCGCAGCCCTCCGCCTGCACGGAGACCATGCGCGGTCGGCTTGTATTTTCGAGCCAGCCGAGTGCTTCCAGCTCGGCAAAAGCCTTCCACATGCCCACCAGCCCGGTGCCGCCGCCGGTGGGGTAAACGATCACATCCGGCAACTGCCAGCCAAATGCCTCGGCCAGTTCGTAACCCATCACTTTCTTGCCTTCCAGGCGGTAGGGCTCCTTGAACGTGGAGACATCGAACCAGCTTTCGGCGCGCGCTTTCTCGCCCGCCAGTTTGGCAGCGTCGCTGATCAAACCGTCCACAAGCTCCACCTGCGCGCCGACGATAATGCTTTCCTGCATGTTGGCAAACGGGGTGTCCTTCGGCATAAAGACGTAGGCCCTGAGACCGGCGCGCGCCGCGTAGGCCGCCATTGCACCGCCTGCGTTGCCCGCCGTCGGAATGATGACTTTTTCCACACCAAGCTCTTTTGCTTTTGAGACCGCCGCAGCCAGGCCGCGTGCTTTGAATGAACCGGTCGGGTTGCAGCTTTCATCCTTCACATACAGGTGGGAAAGTCCCATTTCCTGCTGGAGGCGCGGCAGGGAAAGTAAAGGCGTATCTCCCTCGCCGAGAAATATTTGATTCTCTTCATCTAAAACAGGGAGCAGCTCGTGCCAGCGCCACATCCCTTTGGGACGGCGCGATATCTCCTCCCGATCGATGTGTTCCCGTGCGGAGTCCAGGTCATATCTGGGGAGCAGACAGGCGGTACACTCGCTGCAATATGTTTGAACTTCGGTGTGGGGATAGATCTTCCCGCATTTGGAACACTCGAGATAGGTGAGGAAGGAATATTTGTTCATTGAAAATAACAAAAAGGATGCGATTGTATTACTCGCATCCTTTTCGGATTGATTTACTTGGCAATCTCAGTGGAGCGTGTCTCGCGTATCACCGTGACCTTGATCTGGCCGGGATATTGCATGGTCTCTTCGATCTTCTTGGCGACGTCACGCGCCAGCCGGGCCGAGGCGAGATCGTCAATCGCCTCCGGCTTGACGATGATGCGCACCTCCCGCCCCGCCTGGATGGCAAATGCCTGCTGGACGCCTTCGAACGACATGGACATCTCTTCCAGGGTGCGGATGCGCTTGATGTACGCTTCGAGGTCCTCGCGGCGGGCGCCCGGGCGCGCCCCCGAGATCGCGTCCGCGGCTTCGGCGATGATCGCCTCCACAGTCAGCTGGTCCACTTCATGGTGATGGGATTCGATCGCGTTCACGACCGTGGCATTGACTCCATAGCGGCGACAGAATTCTGCTCCCAGCTTGGCGTGGGTGCCTTCCTGGTTGTGATCCATGGCTTTGCCGATATCGTGCAGGAAGCCGCCCTGTTTGGAAATTTCCACATTGGCGCCGATCTCAGCCGCCAGGATGCCGGCCAGTTTTGAAACTTCCACAGCATGGGCAAGCTGGTTCTGTCCATACGAGGTACGGAACTTGAGCCGTCCCATCATGCGCAGGACTTCCGGGTGCAGGCCGGTGATGTTTGCATCGTAGGCCGCCTGCTCACCCGCCTCATTGATAATCTTCTCGACCGCGCGGGTCTCGTCCTCGACGATCTTCTCAATGTGGGCGGGGTGGATGCGGCCGTCCAGGATCAGCTTGGCCAGGGCGCGGCGTCCGATCTCGCGGCGGACCGAGTCGAAGCACGAGACCGTGACCGAGTCGGGCGTGTCATCCACGATCACGTCCACGCCGGCGGCCTGTTCGAAGGCTTTGATGTTGCGCCCGTTGCGGCCGACGATGCGTCCCTTCATCTCCTCGTTGGGGAGGGTGACGACTGCCCGGGTCACCTCGGCCACGTGCTCGGAGGCCACGCGCTGGATGGCATCGGCGATCAGTTTACGGGCGCGTTTTTCTCCCTCTTCGCGGGCTTCCGCTTCGATCTGGCGGATGATGCGGGCCATGTCGCCGCGCGCTTCCTTCTCCACCGCGGTGAACAGGTTCTTGCGCGCCTCCTCCTGGTCCATCTGGGCGATGAACTCGAGTTTCTTGACCTCGTCCTCATACATCTTCTCGATCTCGTTGAAGCGGCGGTCGACCTGGGACTGCCGCTTGTTGATCGTCTGTTCGCGCTGCTCGAGGCGGTCGGCGCGGCTGTCGAGCTCGGAGCGGCGTTTATCCAGCCGTTCTGTTTCCTTGTTGACCTCGATGCGCCGTTCCTTGATCTCGGCTTCGGCAGCCTGCACGATCTTGACTGCATTCTCGCGTGACTGGCTTTCGATCAGGCGGGCCTGCTCGCTGGCGCCCTTCAGGATATTTTCAACTTTATCCTGCTGGTTTTTCTGGGCAATTTCAGCCTGATAACGGCGGAAGAAATAACCAATGGCAAGCCCCGCGATCAGCAGTACGATGCTTATCAAAAAATAAATCGGATTCATTGTGTATCCTCTTCTTCGGTATGTTGTTCATCCGTATGTAGTTCATTCCAGACCCGTGTGACCACGGGTGCTATCACAGAGTACGAAAATCCGCGTCGGGCGAGGAATTCGGAAAGTTTCCGTCGAAAATCGTTCCATTCCAGGCCCTTGAAACGGACAGCTCTTTTCTGAGCTGCTTCGTAAGCAGAGGCTTCATCGTCCACGTTTTCCACGGCGGACTGGATGGCCTCATCATCAAGTCCTTTTTGTCGAAGTTCCAGCGCCATCATACGGCGGCTGCGCGGGCGGAAAGTATTCCTGTTTTCCACCCACGCGCTGGCAAACTCCGTGTCGTTTGCCAGCCCATCCTGTCTCAACCTCTCAAGAGTCTGCTCGATGACCGTCTCGGGAATCTCATGCTTGCGCAGATTCCTGCGGATCTCGGATTCGGAGCGGGCGCGGTAGCTCAGAAAAAGCATCGCCTGCTGGAAGGCACGCTCACGCGCGTCCGCGGCCTGTAACTCTTCGATCTTCTCTTCACTCAGCTCCTGGCCCACTCTCAGCCAGGCGGCGACGATGCGAGCCAGCCCAAAGGCGAACTCTCCGTCCAGGTGGATGTTTACCCGGTTGGGAGTTCTCCTCTGCACTTCTATGGCAGTAATTTTCCTCATTTACCGCTTGTCTCATAATAAAGTATTTTTTCAACTTTATTGTAGACTGAAATCAAGACTCGAAATTTACTTAATGATGCGGCACTCTGTAAAACAAAAACAGCCAGGAACCGACCAACGGCTTTGGCTGTCGCAGGTCCCGCTGCGCGGGATGGGAACATCTGGGTGAGTTGAGCAGGTCCGGAGTCCCGCAGCTGGAGCGAACGGGAAGCGGTCAATCCGCGTGACGAGGGAATCAGGTCACGGCAGGCTACAGGTTATGGGGGCGAAGTCAGGGTATCGTATGTTTTCATCCGTAAAATCGACTTCATAAAGCAGCTCCCAAAACGGGGAGATTCGTGCTCAATATCCAAAGTAGGTACAGCCAGTGCCGCGGGTGCGGCGGAATCATCTTTTTCAAATCCTTGCGGATTTCCCCAATTATACTTGAAATATTAAAGTTTGTTAACATTTGATGATTGCCCAGGCTTTGCCGTAAAGGGGATATCCATCTCCCCGAAGCGGATCAAATCTGGCGCAGCTTCGCCAGCGCCTCAGAGACCTGCCTGCCCTTCGCCTCGATCAAATCCAGCAGTTCCTCAGGTTTCCGCAGGTCTTCATCTGTCCTGGCGTTCGGGTTGACCGCCTTCAGGTCATAATTGCGCGCTTCGATCTCTTCGCGTGTGACTGTCCAACTGCGATCGGAGTCACCGCGTGTCGGCAGGAGGCGGAAGAAGTCGTCGAAGCGGTCCATGCTGAGCGGAGTCTTCTTGCCGACTTTGATATCCGAGAGGTCGTAGTACCAGATCTTCTCGGTCGGTTTGCCTCTGGTGAAGAAGAGCAGGTTGGTTTTGACTCCTGCCCCGGCCGCGCTAAAGACCCCGCCCGGCAGGCTGACAATTGCCCACAGGTCGCAATCGTCGAGCAGTTTGCGCTTGGTCTGGACAAAGGCTGTTTCATTCGTGCGGAACAGGACTCCCTCGTCCAGTACGATGCCGCAGGTGCCGCCGTTCCGGAGACTGTCGATCACATGCTGCAGGAATAAAACCTGCGTCGCGCCTGTCTTATAAGCGAAGCGGGTTTGCGCTTCCTTGCCTTCCTTGCCGCCAAAGGGCGGATTGGTCAGCACCACATCGAACAGGGACGGCGCGCCCTGGAACAGGCCGCCGAAGATCTCCTGCCCGGTGAGGGTGTTGCCATGCCACAAGTGTGGACTGTCGATGCCGTGCAAAACGAGATTGGCCAGGGCAATCGGGTAGATCAGGTTCTCTTTCTCGCGCCCGTAAAAGGTGGAGTTCTTGAGCGTTTCGATCTGATCAGGTGTGGACGAGTCAACAAGGGCGGCATTCATGTATTCGTAGGACTGTGCCAGAAATCCGCCTGTGCCGCAGCCCGGATCGTAGACCGTCTGCCCGATCTGTGGATTGACCGCCTTGACCATGACGCGGATCACCTGGCGCGGCGTGAAGAATTGACCGCCGTCATTGCCCTTCTCGCCCATCTTGAGCAGGAGGCCTTCATAGACCTGTGACAGGGCAAAGATATGGCTGGTATCGATATTCTCGTGGCGGATCTCATGGACCTTGTCCAGTACGTCCAGGAAATTCTTTTCCGTATCCACTCGGACGCGTTCGACACCCGAAAGGATTTCGCTGATCACCTTCTGGCGCGGGGTGGCATTCGGTTTATCGCGCAGGCCTTTCAGGTAGGGGAGCAGCTCGCCATTCACAAAGCCAAAGAAAGCGCCCAGCGCGCCCATTTGCAAAGACAGGCGCTTTGTGCCCTCAGGCGCAGCCCAATCCTGCCAGCGATAGGGTGCTTCGAGTGAAGGCGTAAACTTTGCGCCGACCGCTTCGGCCTGCTCGGCCTCCTGACCTTCGCGATCATCCAGAATGCGAAGGAAGAGGATCCACGTCAGCTCAGGGACGTATTGCAGCGCGCCCGCGCAATTGGAACGGCGCAGGATATCGCAGATGCTCCAGACGTAGGAATCAAGGGATGCCTGGGTGGTGAACCGGCGGGTGCTGTTTCTGGCACCGTTTTTGTTTTTACCGTTTGTTGTTCTCATCGTGTTCCCAATTCCGGGGATTGTTCAGGATGTACTGGCGTATTGCCTGTAGGCTTTTTTCATCTCGAATGATGTGTTCGTAATAATTGCGCTGCCAGAGGACCGCGCCGCGTTGGGGCACGACGTCGCCGTGCCCCAACAGGCCATTGACGGCGTATGTTACCGCAGATTTATAGGCGCGGACAATGGTTGGGATTGAATGGGATACGGGTTTCCCGAATTCCTCCCGTTGGGTCACGGCGTCGCCGTGACCCAACGCGTTTTGAATCCAAATGATCCCATGCACGTGATTCGGCATGACGACGAATTGATCTTCATATAACGACACATATGGACGTAATGCCGCGGTTTTGAACCATTCGTCGTGTGCGATTTGACCCAATGCATTCAACCGCATTTCGCCATTGACCCCCTCGCCGAAGAAATGTTGACGCTGGTACGTCACGATGGTAATGTAATAGGCGCCGGATTGGGTGTAATCATATCCTTTCAGGCGGATGGATCGGCGGTGATGCCTGCCCTGAGCAGGGTCGAAGGGTTTCCGTGGATCGAATTTGGCGGTCATGGATTGATTTTATCCCACGTTAGATGACACACCATCCGTAGGTGTACAGCGGCGCTGTGCACCTACGGAGATAAACGACCCGCGAACGCCTCCCGCAGCAGGGAAGCAGGCAGACGCTTGATTTCGGCGAGTTGCGATTCAAGCGAATCCATCAACTCAAAAGCTTTTGGAAATTTTTCATTCAGGTATTTGGCAATTCTTATTTGCTCATCGAAATTGGGTATTGGCAAAGATAAAAGCCTTTGCTTTGTTATGGGAACTTGGTTTCGAGTTGTTTGTTTCATTGCATCAAATAATTGAATCTGAAAATCCCCAGCTTGAAGAGCAAAGAAAACATAATCGGATGATAGGCGGACGTTGTCACTACGAAAAACTGTCAAGGACGTGCCTACAATAAAGTCATCACATTCCTCTGGTGTTTTTGCAACCGGTCCTACAGTGGCGTTGTTGGCAAGAAACACATCTCCGGCCTTTGCTTTCCCAATTCGTAAAGTCTTAGCAAATTCAGTCGAAATAAATGGAGCTTTCTCTATTTCAAGAACGCCATTCTTACTAATATGTTTTGCAGAAAGAAATCTT